>JAGIAP010000016.1:0-7217 GCA_017744805.1 Chitinophagaceae bacterium
GCTCTTGAGAGCGGCCTGCAGCGCATCGTTTACGAGTTTATTCCTTTCGGCAGGTTTGGTACTTTCTTCAGCTCCTTTGGTCAGCATATCTAACAACAGTACCTGGAGCCCGGCTCCTGCAAAATGACAGGCGATCCTCGATCCCATGACCCCGCTTCCAAGTACTGCAACCTTTCTGATGATGCGATTGGACATAGCGAAAAAATTAGTTAGTTAAACAACTATTTCCATCGAAGATAGAACAAAAAACGATATACGGGTAGCAGGGCTTCGAAAAATTATTCAAAATATTGAATAGGAGGGAGTTCATTTTTTTTGAGCGCCCTGTTGTAACGTTTGATGTATTTGCGGTTCTTTTTAACGCCTACACTGCTTGCTGCGCCGCTGAGCGTCATTTTGACCCAGTAATTGAAAATGGATCGATCGCGGAAACGGGGAAAATAGACGGTGCCTGTTTTGTTGGCGTTATGTTTTCTGAGCACCAGGTGATTGGCGGCCCATGTAATGAACCGTGTTACGAATGTACTTTTTTCCTGTCCGTTCTTCAGGAACTGGATATTGAGGTTCCTGTATTTCATCTGCATTTCGCCCAATGAAATATAATCGCGACCTACAGCGCGGAGTATCATCGTGTCCAGGTCGCCTCTTCTTACTTTGATACTGGCGAGTGGCTCCAGGATGGGGTTGAGTACAGGCAGGTGGGCCCTGGCCATATGAACATCGAGGAAGAACCCCCGAAGGCTGTCCATATAGCTTTCATCCATATTCAGTTGCAGTCCGATCTGATCCAGGAATTTTGCGGTTGCCCGCAAACGTAAGCTGTCGGTATGGTGAAGATCGATATTCTTTATCTGTGATAATTGTGCATCGATATGTGAGAAATGTACCACGCCGGTTTGCAGTGTTTTATCACTCAATTCCGAATACTGTGCGGCCATATCATGGATGAGGATGCTGTCGATGGCTATCGGGAATGGGATCTTTTGTATCATTCCGGTGGGCAGTGGCTTATAAATGCCATGTTGGAAAGGTGGGCGCTTATCCCGGAAAACCTCAATGGACGGTTGTTGGAGGGAAATACTTGAAATGGTCAGGGTGCTGTCGTAAAAATACATTACCGGCTCTATATTCCTGAACAGGATGGGGCCTGTCCACACCTGGATATAATCGGTTTGGAAAGGATGAGCTGCAATGTATGCCTCGCGGGAAGCTACGGGTGTATAATGGAATGAGTCCAGTGAAAGTTCTTTCTGTGCAGGGGCATAGTTTAGATCCTGCCAACTGAAATGATCGGTCTTACTGGTATGTGATCCGGTGAAATGATGAATGGCCAGGGCCGGGCTGTTACGGAAGAACTGTGCCGGTTCCCTGAGCCAGGCCGTGTTGAAATGAAGATCAGTGAAAGCGAGCGAATCTGCACGGGTTTGGTTTCCCTTGTTCCGCGAATAGCTGTTGAATTGTTTGATGGCAGCATACTGAAGCAACGCTTTGGCTTTGATGGAAGAGGCTTCTGTCAATACCAGGTCCCTTACATGGAGATCGATAGATCCGACGGCTAACAGGCTGCTATCCTTCCCTGATCCTTCCAGCGCTATGGCGCCGCTCTGCCAGGTAATAGCCGATGCGGTGGCTTGATTTTGCGGCGAATGGTGAGTGCGGATATTGGTGAGGGTAAGTGCATCATTTGCAGTAGCCGTAGCATGAAGCCAGGTGGTGGTCGAATCTTTATGCTCTTTGATATCCAGTACCGGTCTCAGGATCTTCAAAGAGCTCAATTCCATTTCCGGCCATGATCGCTGTTGGGAGGCAGCTTGTTTTTCGTGCGTGAATAACGTCATCCTGACCTCAGGATCGTTGAGAACAGCGTTGTTGATCCGTAGCGGGCCCTTGCCCGCCGTTTCGATAAAGGGCGTGAACTGAAAGGATGTCGCTTTCAATGCCATGGAATCTGCCTGCCGGTAATGTGTTATCAAAATGCCTTCTATGCTGGAGGCCTGACTTTCGTGAATATTATAGGCAGAAAGTTCGATGGAGGTTCCGGGTTGAGCGAAACTGAGTGGCCCTCCCTGGAGATGCAGTTGATTCACCTGCAGGGCCTGACCAGGCTCCTGGATGATGGACCCCGCAGCCGCTTGCCTGATGAATGTTTTGAGGGATTGACCGGATCTATTGAAATCCACATTCGTATTGTTGAGTTGGATACCATTCACAAATAATTTCAGCGGAGGAATTGGCGCCGATGCGCTATCGCTTTTGGAGCTTTTCATATCGATATGTACATCGGCTTTTTTCCAGCTCATATGATCGATACGAAGTATCTGGGCGCTATCATTCAAAAGCAGGTCCTGCAGGGCGAGATCATCTGCATCCAGGCGGACATTGAGCTCTTTGTGATTGAGTTTGAACTTCCGGATCACGAGGCTCCTGCTGCCTCCTTCAAAATAAGCGCGATCCATATTGATGAACAGATGAGGCGTAGTGATACTGCCTTTTGAAAAGGCCAGGCTTTCAACAGAACTTTCTATAAAGCCGGAAGAAGTGGCCCTCAACAGCCGTTCGGTATTCACGGAGCCATTTACATTGGCGAGGGTGATGCGGGTATTGCTGTTGAGTTTGAAATCCAGTTGTCCATCCACCATACTGATGCGCCGCAGGTTGATGATGGTGTCCAGTACGGTGAAGAGCTCGTAGATGGACCGGCGGTCTGCAGTATCCTTCCACGGGAGTTTTTCGTACGTCAGTACTGGTTTGTGCAGTACCGCTTCCCTGGCAATGATATGCCGGTTGAACAGGAGGTCCTGCCAGCTTAGTCCTTTCAATTCAAATAAGGGGATATGATAATTCCTCCTTGCCGGCACTTTTGCATTGGGAGAAGTGGTGATGGAGAAATTATCCAGGCGTACCGTATTGTTGGTGAATCGAATGCTGTCGAACTGCAGGCGATAGGCGCTATCCTTTCCGTAGCCGTCGTAGTTGCGGATAGACATCAGGAATTGCTCCACTGTAACGGGTTGTTCCGCCCTGGTGTCTATCACAACTTTGTACAGTTCAAAATTGTTGCGGCTGCTGGTGAAGGTATTGGTCTGGTTATCCTTTTCAGTGGTCACGTTCACGCTCGAGTTCTTCACACCGATATAGGCCAGTTGCATATCGCTGGCGATAGTGCTGAGGATATGCTGGACGTTGAATGGCTTCTTGCTTTTCTTTCGTAGCAGGAGGCTGTCTTGGGGGATATTCAACCGGATATCGCTGTTCACGAGGTATACGGAGTCTGCGCGGATAAGGCTATGCCGCGACAATGCGAGGAAATCCACATTGGTGAGCATCATCGTATCCACGAACATCCTGAAGATGGGTATCCTTCCATGATGCCTGTAAGCAGTGATGGTGCAGCTATCCATCTCTACCAGTTTTTTCCGGATATTGATATTGAAATTCTTGTAGGTGATATGGTGATTACCGTCTGGCAACATGAAGGATTGGTCGGTCGAGCTCAGCACCACATTGTCTGCAAACAGGAATTTGTCACGCTGCTTGTGGGCGGAGGTGTCCACTTTGAAATTATCAACATGCAGATGTAGTTTGGCGATAGTGAGTGGTTGAAGGCTATTATCGGTTTTGTCGATGAGGGTGAATTTGGCATCGTCTATCTGAAAGCGACTGATCTCTAGCACTTGCAATGCTTTTTCGATGGACTCGTAGATCTTACCCATTTCTTCGGGAATGGAGAGATGTCTTTCTTCGCTTTTCTTCAGCCTGGTGATGGTGATATTAGGAGAGAGCACGAGAATGGAATCGATGAGCAGTTGCTTGTCCATGATCAGAGAGCGTACAGACTTTACCGTGAGGTGCAACTGGCTGATCTGGAAATTGTATCCCATGTTCTCATCGGCCGTGTCTACAGTATAGAAAGTGATATCGTGGAGGGAGAGCTTTCTTCCGTAATTGTATTTGATCTTTCCGATCTCTACTTTGAGCTTTCCATTGCTTTGCAGGGATACTACATCCTCGATGGCCCTTTCCGCATGATGGATAAACCACCAGTAGAAAAGGGCCAGCAGGATGACCAGGGATCCTGTAACTATCCCTGTTATTTTGAGGAATTTCTTTCCCAGCTTAATAAAGGTCATGAAATGGATTCCGATTCATCAGTAATTTACTGATTTATATCGAACTATCAGCTGACGCCTGAGCCGGGATCTACAACATTTTCAGGTTTTACGAAATGCAGTTTGCCTGCTGCGTCTTCTGCCATCAGGATCATGCCATTGCTTTCAATGCCTTTCATCTTGCGCGGAGCGAGGTTGGCAACGATCACTACCTGTTTGCCGATGATCTCTTCGGGCTGGTAATGGAGCGCTATACCGGATACGATTGTGCGCTTTTCGAAACCGAGATCAACTTCCAGCTTCAACAGTTTATCGGCCTTGGCCACTTTCTCGGCAGCGAGAATGGTGCCTGTTCTGAGATCGATCTTTGCAAAATCGTCGAACTGGATGGCTGGTTTAACTGTTGCGGCAGTAGGCGTAACAGGAGCTGGTGCGGCAGCGGGCTTTACCATATTGGCATGCAGCTTTTCCACCTGCGCTTTTACGATATCCTCTTCGATCTTGCTGAAGAGCAACTCGGGCGCACGCAGGGAGTAGCCTACGCTGAGGAGCTTTGTCTTTCCTGCATTTTCCCATTCCAGCATCTTATCCACCACTTTCATTTTGTGGATCATCTTCTGGGCGGTGAAGGGGAGGAAAGGATTGATCAGGATCGCCAGGTTAGCGGTCAGTTGCAGGCAGATATGCAGACAGTTGTCGATATCCTTTTGCAGTTCCGGGTTTTCGGCCAGTTTCTTTTCAACCTTCCAGGGCTCTTTGTTCTGGAGATAGATATTGCCTTTGGAAGAGAGCTTGATCACTTCGGCGAGGGCGTCCCTGAACTTGAATTGTTCAAGATGAGCTTCCACTTTGCCTTTGGTGATCTCGAACTCGGCCAGCATATTCTTATCATCCTCTGTAAGGATATCGGTATGCAGTTGCGGTACTTTGCCTCCGCAAAGTTTGTGCATCAGCACAAATGTGCGGTGCTCGAAGTTGCCGAAGGATGCTACCAGTTCATTGTTGACCCTGTCTGCAAAATCCTTCCAGGTGAAATCATTGTCTTTGTTCTCAGGTGCGTTGGCGCAAAGCACATACCGGAGCAAGTCTTGCTGACCGGGGAAATCTTTCAGGTATTCATCGATCCATACTGCCCAGTTGCGGGAAGTGGAAACTTTTTCACCTTCGATATTGAGGAACTCATTGGCAGGGACATTGTCTGGCACTACATAACCTCCATGCGCTTTGAGCATGCTGGGGAAGATGATACAATGGAAAACGATATTGTCTTTTCCGATGAAGTGGATCAGGCGGGTATCTTCCTTGCACCAGTAATCGGCCCAGTTCTCTGTCAGTTCCTTCGTTGCGGAGATATAGCCGATGGGGGCATCAAACCAAACGTAGAGCACTTTGCCATCGGTATCAGGCAGGGGCACTTTTACGCCCCAGTCGGAATCGCGGGTCATTGCACGGCTTTGGAGGCCGCTTTCGATCCAGCTTTTGCATTGTCCGTATACGTTATTCTTCCATTCTTTATGGCCTTCGAGGATCCACTCTTTCAGCCAGGGCTCATAGTTCTGTAAAGGGAAATACCAGTGTTTGGTCTTTTTCTTCACGGGGATGGCATCGCTGAGCGAGCTGCGGGGATTGATCAGTTGGTCCGGGCTGAGTGTAGAACCACATTTCTCACACTGGTCTCCGTAGGCATTCTCGTTGCCGCAAACGGGGCAGGTGCCTACAATATAGCGATCGGCCAGGAAGAGCCCGGCTTTCTCATCATAGAACTGTTCAGTTTCTTTTTCTTCAAAAAGGTTCTCGTCGTACAGTTTTTTGAAGAAGGCCTGTGCTGTCTCGTGATGCACTTTATTGGAAGTACGGCTGTAAATATCGAAGGAAATGCCCATCTGCTCAAAGCTGTCTTTGATGATGGCATTGTATTTATCCACTACCTGCTGCGGTGTAACTCCTTCTTTTCTTGCACGCAGATTGATGGGAACCCCATGTTCATCGGAACCACAAATGAACTTGATGTCCGTTTTGCGGGATCGTTTATAGCGAACATAAATATCGGAAGGGAGATAGCAACCTGCGAGGTGTCCAATATGCACCGGGCCATTGGCGTAAGGCAGCGCTGCTGTAACTAGATATCGTTTAAAATCTGTCATTTGTAGAATTAGTCTTTAGGATCTGAATCATCAGACGTGGTTGCAAAAATACCGGAAATGGGGGCAACGTCAAAATGCGCGGAATCGATAACTTTAGGAGATGAACCGTAAATATTTCCTTCGTTCCCTGGCACTTGCCGGTGTAAGCCTGCCGGTTTTACCAGGGATCCCTGCCCTTGCTGCGCCCCAAAACGGAATTACCGGCCCCTTAGATGCACTACCAGTCATTCCTCCATACCTGAAGCCGGGAGATACTTTCGGCATCACCTGCCCGGCGGGTTTTATCACCCTGGACTCCATCAAGCCCGCTATCCAGCAGATGGAAAGCTGGGGATACAAAGTACGGCCGGGCAAAACCGTGGGTATGCGGGATTTCACTTTCGGAGGAAGGGACGAAGACCGGCTATCCGATTTCCAGGAAATGCTGGATGACAGGTCCATCAAGGCCATCATGTGCGCCCGTGGCGGATACGGGATGGTGCGGATCATCGATAAGCTCGATTTTTCCCGGTTTATGGAGCATCCGAAATGGATCATCGGTTTCAGCGATATCACCGTGCTACACTGTCATCTCAGTGTGAATTATCCTGTGGCCAGTATCCATTCCAAAATGTGTAATAGTTTTCCGGACGACTGGAGTAAAGCGGATCCGCTTCAGCAGGACACTATCCTTAGCATCAAGCGGGCATTGGGAGGAGACAGAATGGAATACAAAACCCCACCATCCGCGTTCAACCGCATAGGTGTAGCGGAAGGGCTGCTGGTAGGTGGCAATCTCAAAACCATCGAAAGCCTTGCTGGTAGCAATTCCGATATCAAAACAGATGGCAAGATCCTCTTTTTGGAAGACACCGGCGAGTACCTGTACAGTATCGATCGGATGTTCTGGAACCTGAAGCGCTCTGGTAAGCTGAACAAACTGGCAGGTTTGGTGGTAGGTGGCTTCAAAGTGAAACCGGATGAT
>JAGIAP010000016.1:7227-33430 GCA_017744805.1 Chitinophagaceae bacterium
GTGATAGATGTCGTGATGGAAAAAGTGAAGGAGTTTGCCTATCCTGTTTGTTTTGATTTCCCGGTGGGGCATCAGCGAAATAATTTTGCCCTGAAATGTGGAGTGGTGCATAGTTTGACGGTGGGGGCAGAAGGAGTGGAGTTGAGAGAAAAAAGATAAGATCGATAGAATTTATTGTGAGCCCTGCCGGTGATCCCGGCAGGGTTTTTCTTTTCGAATGATCGAAATAGTCAGGAAAAAGTTGGAGTTGGACTAGTAAAAAAATCCTCGTTTTTGGTTATCAGTGAGGGGCAGAGAAAAAGTGGCGAATAAAAGTACGCGTTTTGAGAACTTATTGATAACTTTGTAAAATGAAAGATGATGAGGGTTAAGCTAGTAAAAGAGGTTACACTTAAATTGTATGCAAGAGAAAACGCTCCGTTGAGAGCGGGGGTAGAGGGGTGGTTGGAACAAATAAGAAGGGCGCATTGGCTTGATCCTGGTGACATCAAAAAGCAGTTTGCATCTGCTGATCTGTTGGGGAATGGTTCGCAAAGGGTAATATTCAATTTGGGAGGAAATAATTGCAGGATGATCTGTTGGTATCGGTTTGGCAGGAGGACGGTACGTCTTTACATCAATTGGATCGGCACACATGCCGAATACAGTGAATTATGCAAAAGAGGCTTGCAGTATTCTATCAATGATTATTAAAAAGAAAGTTATGGAAACCAAATTACCGTACAAGCTGATAAAGTCGTACAAGCAATACCTGGAATATTGTAAAATTTTGGAAAAGCTTGATAGTATTGAAGATCCTACTGAAGATGTGCTGGATACCATAGATCTTTTGCTCCTCCTCATAGAAACCTATGACCAGGAGCAATTTCCCAAAAAACTTGAAATGGATCCCGTTCAGATGTTGCAGAGTGTAATGAAGGACCACAAAATGAAGGCTGTTGATCTGGCCACTGAGCTCGATGTAAGTAAGAGCCTTATCTCTGATATCATCCATTACCGTCGTGGTTTTTCCAAAGAACTGGTCCGTAAACTGGCCAATAGATTTGCCATGCAACAAGAGGCCTTCAACAGACCTTATAATCTGGTACCTTCATCCAAATCAATTGTAAAGAAATGATCAAGATCCCTTCGTACCTGCAAGCAGGTGACACCATTGGTATTGTTTGTCCGGCCGGATATATGGCAAAGGAAAAAGCCCAGACCTGTATCGATGTATTGCAGGAATGGGGCTATAAAGTAAAGGTGGGCAAAACATTGGGTAGTGGTTCTGACAATTATTTCTCCGGTACTGATGCCGAAAGATTGCAGGATCTCCAGGATATGCTGGATGATGATTCCGTCAAAGCGATCCTTTGCGGGAGAGGCGGATATGGTGTAGGAAGGATCATCGACCAGATCAGTTTCAGATCTTTCAAAAAACATCCCAAGTGGATCATTGGTTTCAGTGATATCACTGTCCTTCATGCGCATATTTATTCGAACTATAAAATTGCCACCCTGCATGCGCCGATGGCTGCTGCTTTCAACGACGAAGGATATAAAGGAGAATATGTACAATCATTGAAATATGCACTGGAAGGGAAGAAAGCGAAATACAGTTGTGTGCCGCATATGTTCAATAAAAAAGGAGAAGCGGTGGGAGAGTTGGTGGGCGGGAACCTCGCGCTACTGGTGAATATCACAGGCACTCCTTCACAGTTGAAAACGAAAGGAAGGATCTTGTTCATAGAGGATGTGGGAGAATATCTTTACAGCATCGACAGGATGTTCTGGCAACTGAAACGTAGTGGCCAGTTGGATAAGCTGGCCGGTTTGATCATTGGTGGCTTTACCGATATGAAAGATACGGAAAGGCCATTTGGAAAGACCGTTGAAGAGATCATTCATGAGATCGTGCAGGAATATGATTATCCTGTTTGTTTCAATTTCCCGGTGAGCCATGGAAAGGAGAATTATGCCTTGAAAGTGGGAGTAGGGTATAAGTTGAAAGTAGGGACCAATAAAGTGATATTGGAAGAGTGAGATTTGTGGTGATTTTTTTGAGCTCTCACTAGTAAAAAAAACACCGTTTATTGTTTCTATGCTGGAGGACAATAAACGATGAATTATGAAAGGTATGAGTTTGTACGGGTTCATAAGAAATTGCGGGAATTTAGATTCCATAGCATAGGCCCTAATGGAGTGGTAGAAATGATGATCCAATTCCAACGGATCAATATTCATATCTACAATTTAGCCTTTGGGAGTTTAAGGGGCGATGACCGTATTGACGACTCTTACAGTGTAAGGAACCTGGACCGGAACAAGATCTTATCGACAGTTGCTGCTGCTGTTTATGAATTTACTTCAGCATACCCGGAAAGCTTTATTTACTTCAGTAGCGATTGCCCTATCAGATGTAGGCTCTACAGGATGGCAATTGGAAACAATCTGGATGAATTATCTGCACAATTTGAAATATTAGGAGTTCGGGAAAGTTTGCATGGATCGGAAATTGAAGTGTTCGTAAAGAATACAGCATATGTAGAGTTCATTGTAAACAGGAAACTTAAATCGATGTTATGATGGAAAACAAAAAGAAGCTCCCTGGAGCAGAAATATTTGGGGTTAAAGTGATCATTGACCCAACAATGGAGGAATCCAAAGAGATACTGTTTCCCGAAAAACTGGCCAGAGCAAAAGAAAATTTAAAAAAAATAAAGAACTGGCCTCCCGGTTGGGAAAAATGTGCCATCATGGATGAGCCTGAAGAAAACTCCTGAAACAGAAAGGCCGCACCCTCAGGCACGGCTCCTTCCTTGATCAGAGCATTAAACAAGCATTGCATTCCCTGTGAATGCAAAATGGTTTGGGATTAATCTTACAAAAGTTGATAATTTTGGCGATAAATCTGATCGATTGAATTTATCCGATCATAGCTAAAATCTATATTATCGCCATGACCTTTGTGCAACTGGAATATATCGTAGCTGTAGACACTTTCCGTCATTTTGCCCTGGCAGCCGACCATTGTTTCGTTACCCAGCCTACCCTCAGCATGCAAATACAAAAGCTCGAGGAAGAAATGGGTATCAAGATATTCGACCGTAGCAAACAGCCAGTGGTGCCCACGGAAGCGGGCATGGAGATCATCGAGCAGGCCCGGAAAGTGCTGGCCGAACGGAACCTGATCACTGAGATCGTTCAGCATAAAAGAGGAATCCTTACCGGAGAGCTTCGGATCGGCATCATTCCCACACTGGCGCCCTATCTTCTTCCCCTGTTCGTTCCTGCATTCAATAAGAAATACCCGCATGTGAAACTGATCGTTCAGGAAATGCGGACGGAATACATCATCAACCGTCTCCGGGAAGGTCGAATCGACACTGGGATTTTGGTAACGCCATTGCAAGAGAAAGGCATCAAGGAGCATGTATTGTTCTATGAAGAGTTCCTGGCCTATGTGTCCCCGAAAAATTCTGCCTTCAAAAAAACATATGTGCTTCCGCAGGACATCGATCCCAACAAGCTCTGGCTGATGGAAGAAGGACATTGCTTCCGTTCTCAGATCGTGAATCTCTGTGAGCTTCGTAAGGCTACTGAAATGGGAACCCAATTCGAGTATGAAGCTGGTAGTATCGAAACTCTCCGCCGCATGGTGGAGCTCAACGACGGTATCACTATCCTTCCTGAGTTGACTACCATGGATATGGACCCTAAGAAAATGCAACTGGTGCGGCATTTCAAGAAACCCGCTCCCATGCGCGAAGTAAGTGTCGTTGTGCACAGGGACTTTGTGAAAAAGCGATTGATCGAAGTACTCAAAGAGTCGATCATTACTGCCATCCCCGATAAGGTGAGGAAGAATAAAAACCTGAAAGTGGTGCCTGTTTAATGGATCATTTTCTCAACAGGGAATCCATTTTTTGCTGATAGGCAGGGAATTCAGGGATATCATTATGTGAGCCGTCTTCGATCGTAATGAATTCATCACTCTGTTTAAGATAAGGCTTCAGTCTGGACGCATTCCTGTAGGGTATCACGCCATCAGATGTGCCATGGAAAATGCTCACAGGGGCAGTCACCTCTTGTAAATATTGCCAGGTGGGTATCTTGAACTTGATCATTCTCTCCATGGGGTAGATCGGGATCCTGGAACTGATGATACTGGGGAAATCATAGTAAGGTGTTTCGAGGATCAGTCTTCTGCAATCCCTCACAGCTCCCAATTGTGCTGCAATGCCTGAGCCCATGCTTTTTCCATACAATACGATACTGTCTGGTTTGTACCGGGCTCTTGCCAGTTTGTATAACAACAGTGCCCACTCGTAGAGCTTTGCTTCCGTGAATGTGCCGGTGCTTTTTCCGAAGCCGGGATAATCGAGCATCCATACTTCATAGCCATTACGGGTGAAAGTAGGGGCATTCTTTGCATACCAGCTAATATTCCTGCGGTTGCCGTGGAAATACAGCACAACTCCTTTGGGAGTAGAGTCGGTAGTGGTGAACTGGATCACATTGATATTGACATCGGAAGAATAAGGCAGGTTCACTTCCCGGTAAGGTAATTTGAGCTCATATTTGTGCGACTTATCCACGGCCACGGGGCGGAACATGATATAGTCCTGCAATGCATAGATCGCGATGCCGATGATGCAATACACCAACACCAGGATCTTTATCCATCTGATGATCTTCTTTCTGTTCATACGAATGCCTGCAAGTTAGGGACTGCTGCTTAATCCTTGAGGATATCACGGATAAAATTATGATACTCGGGAAAAACAGGGAGATTATTATGTCCACCGCCATGGATGCGGATCAACGTGATCATATCCGGATTCAGGGCCTGCAGCTTTTCGCTATGCCGGATCGGTATCAGCCAGTCGCGGGTGCCATGGATGATATAGGTATGGCATTGTACTTTGCGGATCCATAGATCGGTCCGCAAATGATAACGAAGTACATACCGGACAGGAAGGATGGGCAGGAACCTGTCCACCACCTTCTTGAAGCTATAGTAGGGACTGTCGAGGATCAGGTAACGGGGATGATTGTCCGAAGCGATCTTGGTAGCAAATCCGCTTCCGATACTGCGACCGTAAAGGATCAGGTGGTCTTCAGGATATTGTTTCTTCAAGGCCTCGTACACGAACTGCATGTCTGACAGCATTTCTTTCTCATTCCTTTTGCCGGTGCTCTTGCCGAATCCGCGGTAATCCACCATCACCACATCATAATCGTAGCGGTAGAAATCGCGGGCATATTTTGCCCATCCCTTAATACTGCGGGTATTGCCATGGAAATAGAGGATAAGGCCTTTGGCATCTTTCCTGTAAAAATGGAGCCCGTTGATCCGCACGCCGGCTGCGATATCGAAGAAAAGCTCTCTGAATGGGACGTCGTATTTGAACTGAAAATCGGCGGGTAACTTTTCAGGCTTGAAGATGAGTTTGTCCTGTATGAAGAATGCAATGATGCTGAGTGCCGCAATACCGATGATGATATACCAGACGAATGTGGGCAATACAGTTAGGTTTACTGTAAGATACAAAAAAGCCCGGCGAAACGGCCGGGCTTTCAATATTAGTAACCTTCGTCTGAATGAATGCGCTTGAGGTTGAGATTGGTGACCGGCGCCACTATCAGGGGGAATTTCTCCACGGTCACATTGCTCACATCCAGGCCGAATCCTCTTTCTTCTGATAAACTGTATTCCTTGATCCAGAAATAGAGTTTCATGATCATTCGCTCGGTAATGGGCAGTTCGATATCCTGGCTGAGGAATTTTTCCATCACGATGAACTGGAAATCGCCTACCACATTGTTCCGTTCCAGGCTTTCGTAGCGGCTGGTGATATTCACTTCCTTGTTGGCCACCAGGTCGGCCACCACCTTGCGGAACATGAGATTGATCTTGGGCTCGATCCTGAATCCCAGCCTGAATTCCACACGGATGATATCGTTCGGGATGATATGGTCAACCGAGTACTCACAGGTATAAGGATCGTCCAGGGTGTCTACATGCACGAACCAGTAGATATCTGCGCGTTTCGGTTTTTTGTTGAGGATGGAATAGATGATCTTATGCTCGATCTCTTTCGGGTTATTGGCGCTGGTGAGATATACCAGGTGTGTAGCGTATTTGGGAACTGTTTTATCGTTACTCAATTCCTGTATCTGCGGGATATAATGTTCCAGCCTTACAAATTCCACATACCTGTTCTTGATCTTGCGGGCACGGTACCAGATATACATCACGGCAAAGAGGGCGCCGCCAACGATGAGGGTAACATAGCCGCCGTGCGGGAATTTATCCAGGTTGGCGAACAGGAAGCTGAGCTCTATACTGAAATACACGATGAGGAAGAGGTAGATATAGACCGGTTTTACCCTCCGGCTCACCAGGTAATTGGCAAAGAGGATGGTGGTGGCGATCATACACATGGTGATGGCAAGCCCGTAAGCGGCTTCCATCCGGGATGATTTCTGGAAATACAGTACAATACCGCAGCATCCCAGGAAGAGCATAGTGTTGATGCCGGGAATATATAATTGACCTCTTTCTTCCGTGGGATAGTTGATCCTCATTTTCGGCCATTGGTTCAGTCGCATGGCCTCACTGATAAGGGTGAACGAACCGCTGATCAATGCCTGGGAGGCGATGATAGCCGCGGCCGTAGCGATGATAATGCCTGGCAAAACGAACCACTGGGGCATAATGGCATAGAAAGGGTTGAAGCCTTCGGCAAGCATCTGGGCGGTGATCTTTTTATTCTCGAAATTGGCCAGCAGGAAGGCACCCTGTCCGAGGTAATTGATGATCAGGCAGCTCTTCACGAAGATCCAGGAACGGCGGATATTGGAGCGGCCGCAGTGGCCCAGGTCAGAGTAGAGCGCTTCTGCCCCCGTGGTACAGAGAAAGACCGCGCCGAGGATCCAAAAACCTTTGGGGTAGGTGGTCAGCAGGTCAAAGGCGTACCAGGGGCTAAATGCTTTGAAAATATGGAGATCGTCTGAAAGGTGTACCAGTCCCAGGGTTGCCAGCATGATGAACCAGCAGAGCATGATGGGGCCGAACATCTTTCCGATGCTATGGGTGCCGAACTGTTGCAGGAAGAAAAGCACGGTAAGTACCCCCAAAACAATGTACACGATGGTGGAATCCGGGATCACACCCAGTTCATCGATATTGCGCAAACCTTCGATGGAAGAGGTGATAGAGATAGGGGGAGTGATCATTCCATCCGCTAAAAGGGCGGCCCCGCCAAGCATGGCTGGCAGTACCAGCCATTTTCTCTGCCTCCTCACGAGTGCGTACAACGAAAATATGCCGCCCTCCCCCCGGTTGTCTGCCCTGAGGGTAAGTACCACATACTTGATAGTTGTTTGTAATGTGAGGGTCCAGATGATACAGGACAATGAGCCGAGGATCAGTTTTTCTGTGATCACCTTATCACTGATGATCGCGTTCAGAACGTAAAGAGGGGAGGTACCGATATCGCCGTAGATGATCCCTAAAGCAATGAGTAGAGTGCCTGCCGTTACTTTATTAATATTTTTGCCCACAGTGAGTTAGCTTTCCCGTTATCAAAGGGTTTTTTACAAAAAATAATAGCACCTGGGAGATTCCGGGCGCTCATGCAAAGGTATAAGCAAAAAATTGAATCTGGGGGCGGTTTTTTCCCCTGTCTCCAAATGAACATAAATACTTAAAATTAGCCTTAAATTTTGGGCATGGCACTCACAATCCGTAATTTGGCGTATATGAAATACGGAATGAAAACCCTGTGCAGTCTGCTTGTTGTACTCCTTTTCACAGGACTGCTTCCCCTTTCTTCCTTCGCACAGAAAATCGCTTATGCTGAACCTGAGCGGGAAGATAACCGTCGAACCAATTTCGAGATCATTGGAAAGGTGGGGAATAATATCCTCGTATTCAAGAATAACCGTACGGAGAATGCGATTAGTGTGTACGATAACGATATGAAACTGCTCAATCGTGTGAAGCTGGATTATATGGATGATCGATGGATCAATGTGGATTTTATCCCCTATTCCGATCATACCTGGATGGTCTATCAATTCCAACGCAAGAATATCGTGTATTGCATGGGCGTAAAGCTGAATGAAGAAGCCAAGCGCCTCACGGATCCCATCGAGCTGGATACTACCCGCATCGGCTGGGCTGCCAATAACAAGATCTACACTACTGTGTTCAGTGACGATAAGCAGCAGATCATGGTGTTCAAGATCAATAGCAAGAACCCGAAGAATTTTCTTTTCACCACCCTGCTCTTCAATGCCGAGTTACAGTTGAAAGAAAGAAGTGAATTGTCCCTCCCCATGGAAGAAAGGAACGATTACCTGACTGACTTCCTGCTGGACAATGAAGGAGAGCTGGTATTCGGGAAATTCAGGAGAAGGAATAGCAATGATTATATCACCGATCTTCAGTTGATCCGCAAAAAGCTCAATCAATCGGAGTTCGCCGCCCATATGTTGAACGCTGATGAAAAGCTCTTGTTGGATGAAGTGAAAGTGAAGGTTGATAATACGAACAGGCGTTATCTTTTTTCAGCCCTCTATTACAAACAAAAAAGAGGGAATATCGAAGGGTTGTACACGGTAGTTTGGGATAAGGCTACCGATACTTCCGTCAGAGTTGGGACCCTTGCATTCAGTGATGACCTCCGTAAACAGGCCAAGGGCTCTGATGCCAATCTCAAACTGGCATTCAACGATTATTTCATCAAGAATATCATCATCAAGAAAGATGGCGGTTATATTCTGGCGGCAGAATCCATGTACACCACTTCCCGTGGAGGTCCTTTCAATCGTTGGGATTATATGGGATGGGGCAACCCCTGGGTATCACCGATGGATTATTATTCTTACGGGCCTTACTCACCCTGGGGTTGGAGCCGGTATGGCTATAACCGTTGGGGTGGATCACAGTCTACGCGGTACTATGCGGAGAATATCATGATCCTTTCTTTCGATAAAGATGGAAATATGGAATGGAACAATGTCATTCCAAAGAGCCAGTTCGATGACGATAATGACGATCTCATCTCCAACAATATCATGAATACCGGTGGGCAACTCCATTTCCTTTTCAACGTATACGAGCGCCGCACACTTATCCTGAACGATCAAAGTATCGATCCGAATGGTAAAATTACGAGGCATCCTACGTTGAAGAATCTCGATAGGGGTGTCGACTTCATGCCCAGATTGGGCAAGCAAATAAGTTCCCGTAGCATGGTTATGCCTTGCCTGTACAGAAACTATATTACTTTCGCAAAAATTGATTTCTAAACACTTTTTGCGTGACAGGAACCTTTAAACACAAAAACTCCGGCAATACCCTGGTTTTGCTGGTGTACGGTTTAATACTCAAATTCAGCATTTTCCTTCGCCCGCAGGGCCCGATCAGGCAACCCGACGACGATCACTTCCTTTACAAATGGCTGATCGGTTTTCTGGAGCCCTTGCATTTATGGCCAGGCGTGTATTCCCTGATCGCTTTCCTGCTATTGTATAGCCAGGCATTGCTGCTGAACCGCGTTTGCAATGCGCAAAAAATGATGGCGCGCCCCAATTACCTGGTAGCGATGAGCTATATGCTGATCACCTCTCTGCTGCCGGATTGGAATTATTTCTCGGCCCCGCTATTGATCAATTCCCTGCTGATATGGCTGTTTTACCGGTTGAACACCTTGTACAATTCATCCAAACCCGGTTCAGTAGTGTTCAATGCCGGCCTGATCATGGGCTTTATTACCCTGTTGTACCAACCTGCCATCGTGTTTGTATTCTTTTTGATGATGGCGGTTTTCATAGTAAGGCCATTCCGCATAAAGGAATGGTTGATCGGATTGCTGGGCGTAACGGCTCCGTATTATTTCATCGGGCTGATATTGTACCTGACCAATCAATGGGATTGGAAAAAGATACAGCCGGATATTTCTTTCAGCCTGCCGCCGATGCCCGGTTCCATATTCGTCACTATTAGCCTGGGCTTACTGGTGCTGCCTTTTATCATCGGAGGTCTCTTCGTTCAGAATAATCTCAATAAAATGTTCATCCAGGTCCGTAAGAGCTGGAGCCTCTTATTGCTTTGCCTGATCACATCCACAGTGATCATCCTGATGAACGGGGGCACCAATTATGTGAACTGGAGCCTCTGTGTGGTGCCACTGGCCGTATTCCATGGCGCGGCCTATTTTTATCCGCAGGGGAAATTATTTCCAGCCATTATGCATTGGCTAATATTCGGATATGCCATGTACGTGAATTACTGGCAGCCTGTATAATTGCCTTGTTCCCCGGTTAAATGGTTCAGGTTTTGTATCTTTGCAATCCTCAATGTATACCCATTATGAAATTTGGTGTTGTAGTTTTCCCCGGATCCAATTGTGACAGAGATATGCAGGATGGCCTGCAGAATGATCTTAACCAGGAAGTGATCATGCTTTGGCATAAAGACAAGGACCTCAGCATGTTCTCTACAGATGATTGCATCGTGCTTCCCGGAGGCTTCTCTTATGGCGATTACCTTCGTTGCGGAGCCATCGCCCGCTTCAGCCCTATGATGCAGAGCGTGATCGATTTCGCCAACAAAGGGGGAAAAGTGCTGGGTGTTTGTAACGGATTCCAGGTGCTTTGCGAGGCCGCCCTTCTTCCCGGCGTTCTCTTACGCAATGCTAACCAACAGTTTATCAGCAAGAATATCTATATGAAAGGTCTTGGTTCAGACCGGGCCCTCAAGGTTCCCATCGCACACGGCGAAGGTCGCTACTATGCAGACGAGAAAACCCTCGATGCACTGGAAGCCAATGGCCAGGTGATCTACAAGTACTGCGATGAGAACGGTATCATTACACCATCTGCCAATCCCAACGGTGCTACCCGCAATATTGCAGGTATCAGGAATGCGGCAGGGAATGTATTCGGAATGATGCCTCACCCCGAGCGCGCAACCTCCGAAGCATTGGGCAATACCGATGGAAAAATCATCCTCAATGCCTTGTTGATAAACCCCGATAGCGCGTTGGTGAAGACTTCGGCCGAATTGGTCAACTTTTAAACATTTGTTAGGGTTTTTTAATTGAAATTTACAGGCATGATCCGCAGGCGAATAAGGATTCCTGCAGAAAGGAATGAACCTGTTAGTGATTTGAAAACCTCTTAATTTTTGTCTGATGAAAAAGTTGTTTATTCTCGGTATAGTTTGCCTGATCGGCTCTGTAGCCCTGGCCCAGTCTTCCAAAGCAGTTAAATGGACTTACTCTTCCAAGAAAGTAGCCGCTGGCGTATATGAAGTGAGCATGACAGCTTCTGTTAGCGGAGACTATCATATCTACGCCCAAAATGCCGGCGTGGAAGGACCTCTTCCTACAGTATTCACTTTTACCAAGAACCCTTTGGTCACCACAGAAGGTAAGCCCAAAGAAGTAGGTAAGATGGTAAAGAAGAACGAACCTGTTTGGGGTGGTGATGTGAACTACTACGAAAAAACTGTAACCTTCGTTCAGACCGTTAAAGTAAAAGGCAAAAGCAAAACAAACCTGGCTGGAAAAGTAGAGTTCATGGTTTGTAACGAGTCTGAATGTCTCCCTCCTTCCGAAGTAGAATTTTCTGTTAATATAGGCGGATAGTCGTTATGCGACTAAACTGATTCACATACAAACGGGTTCTTTATCTATTGAAGGCCCGTTTTTATTTTTTGCACCCGTATAATCCATCGTAATGAAGCAATTTATTACCCGGTCGCTTGCATTTTTGCTATTGACGTTCATTGGTTTTGGCGCCTGGGCACAAGACTCCTCCCAGATCAAGCTCACGTATACCTCTGAAAGGTTGAGCGATAACGAGGTTCTTCTCACCATCAAAGCCGTAGTGTTGGGAGAAGGAAAGAAGCTGTATTCAGTGAATAAGCTCTCTGAAGAAAGCGTTTTTACAACCGTAGAGTTCGATACTGCCGCAAAGAAATTCCTGAAAGATTCCCTGCTTGAAAAGGGCAATGTAAAAACAGAAAAAGACGCTGATCTTGGTGTTGACGTGAAATACGCCGTGGATAGCCTGGTATGGCAGCAGAAAGTGACCTTGCCTGCCGGAGAGGCTAAGACCATCGCAGGAAAAGTGAGCTATCTCGTAAATGTGAACGGGGAGTATAAATCGAATGCTGAAGAGTTTGCGATCGAAGTGCCTGCTGCAGGAGCTTCCGACAATGCCGGCAATGCTGCAGGCGGCAATACCGATCAGTCCAAGAATTCCCTCTGGTCTTTCTTTCTCGGTGGATTGCTGGCAGGTTTTGGTGCTTTCATCATGCCTTGTATCTACGCCATGGTGCCTGTTACCGTGAGTTTCTTTACCAAGCGTAGCACCAGCCGAAAAGCGGGTATCAAAAATGCCCTCATCTATTCATTATCCATCATCACTATATTCACGGCTGCCGGTTTCCTGATCACCCTGATCTTCGGGCCCGGAGCGTTGAATGCCATGGCCAGCAGCGCCATCTTCAATGTGTTCGTGTTTGCCATGTTCATCATATTCGGGATATCATTCCTGGGTGCGTTCGAGATCACTCTCCCCGCATCCTGGAGCAACAGGGCAGATACCAAGGCCAATTTCGGTTCCTTCTCAGGGATCTTCTTTATGGCCCTTACCCTGGTGATCGTTTCATTCTCCTGTACTGTTCCGTTCATTGGACTGTTGACCGTATGGACTGCAAAAGGGGGTATGATCGCGCCACTGGTTGGCTTCCTTGGATTCTCATTGGCGCTCTCCCTGCCTTTCGCATTGTTCGCCTTCTTCCCCGCATTGCTGAACAAGATGGCAAAATCGGGCGGATGGCTCAATACAGTGAAAGTGGCTTTAGGTTTCATCGAACTGGCATTGGCATTGAAGTTCCTCTCCAGTGCCGACCTGGCATATCACTGGGGTATCCTTGACCGTGAGGTATACCTTTCTCTCTGGATCGTGATCTTCGGATTGCTCGGCTTCTACCTCCTGGGTAAACTGCGCTTCCACCATGATGATGATCTGCCACTCAACGATTATGGCAAGCCCTACCTGACAGTAACACGACTCTTCTTTGCCATCGCATCGCTGGCGTTCACGGTATTCCTTATTCCTGGTCTCTGGGGCGCTCCTCTCAAAGGCATCAGCGCCTGGTTGCCTGAAATGAAAACACAGGATTTCAACCTCAATAAAGTACAACCCGTTTCTACTTCCACCACTATTATCGAAGAAATGGATGTGAAACCCGTTAAGTACACAGACTTCCTGGAATCAGAGATCCCCGGTGTGCATGCATTCTTCGATTTTGAAGAAGGGATGGCTGCCGCTAAAAAACTCAACAGGCCGATCCTGATCGACTTTACCGGTCATAGCTGCGCCAATTGTCGTAAGATGGAGCAGGAAGTGCTCACCGATGCCGAGGTTACAAAGCGTCTGCAAAAAGATTTCGTTGTGATCTCCCTGTATGTTGATGACAAGCACAGGTTGCCGGAAGCAGAACAATTTGTTTCAAATGATGGTCGGAAGATCAAGACGATGGGAGATAAGAACCTGGACTTTGAAGTGAACCTTACCGGCAATAGTGCTCAACCGCTGTATGTGTTTGTGGACCATGAAGGGAAGATCATCAAGAATGCGGATGGATACAATCCGGATATCAAGCGTTTTGTTGCCATCCTCGATGAAGTAAGCAAAACATTCAAGGAAAAGCATAAAAAATAAGCTTTCGATAAAAAAAATCCCGGTTTACAAGAACCGGGATTTTTCTTCTTCATTTGTTGGTCCAAGCGCACCATCCTCACCTCACCTCATCTCCAGACCAAGTCCACCTTTTCTCCAACATTATAGTGTACCTATATTTCTCTTACTTCCTTGATACTTCGCTATTACTTCGACATCCAAGCTACCCAACAGCGTCAATACTGCCTGACTATGCCATAACGATGCTACCAGATGCTGGCAATATAAAACCCCGCTTTACTCAAGCGGGGCTTCACAATTAGGCGTCATTCTGTTCCAGCCTTCTGACCAGCAAGCAAATCAGTATTAAAATGTCTGATGGAGGACCAGAATGACAATATTTTCCAGTTAATTTCTTTCAAATGTAAGTGGTGTATCCGTTCCCTTTTTACGGTTACCGTTAATCTTTTGCAAAGAAATGGTACTGGTTGAGTCAAATTGTTTCATCGTTCTGCTCTGAAAAATAGTATTCGTACTTACTATTCTTCTCAATCATTTTTGTTGAACAAGTTGTTCAGTGAAAAAGTTCAATGGCTTAAAAAAACTGCGTGCTTATAATGCGATCTTTTTCTGCATCATCATCTTACGCAGGTTGATCAGGCCGTAGCGCATTCTTCCCAAAGCGGTGTTGATACTGCAATTGGTGAGGGATGCGATCTCTTTGAAGCTCATGTCTGCATAGTGGCGCAGAATGATCACTTCGCGCTGATCGTCTGGTAACAGATCCAGCATCTGACGAACCCTGTCGTAACTTTGACGTTTCATCATTTTCTGATCTGCACCATCTTCCGTAAAATTGATCACTTCAAAAATGTCGCGGTCATCGCTTGTTTTGATAGCCGGTGTTCTTTTTACTTTTCTGAAATGGTCCACACAAAGGTTGTGTGCAATGCGCATTGCCCAGGGCAGGAACTTTCCTTCCTCAGTGTAACGGCCGCTACGGATTGTGTCGATGATTTTGATAAGCACATCCTGGAAGATATCCTCTGCGAGATACTTGTCTTTGACGAGGAACAGGATAGAAGTGTACATTTTGTCTTTGTGACGGAGAACCAACGTTTCAAGGGCATACAAATCCCCATCCTGGAAATCCTGGATGAGTTCATGGTCGGTCTTTTTGCGTAGTAAATTCATAAACTTCTACGGGTTTTGAAGGTTATAGGATATATATAAATGGATTTTTGGTTTGGGTGGCTTTTCAGTGTAGAAGTAACTAAATCAATAGGCTGTAAAGTTTAGTGAACCTTTTTATTGTGTGTTTAGTAATTAAAGATAGAGACTTTTTTGAAATAAGCAAACTTTAACCCTTTTTTTAAAACATTTGCATACTATTGAATATGACTTATTTATCATAGATCAAATCGTTTGATTTAAGTCAATGGAAGGGGCATTTTCATTAAACTTTCCAGCTTCCCGGATGTAGTATACAATATTCTCCTTATTGCAATAATTTTGTGCTCCATTAATATATGACAGTTACTACCAAAAAGAAAAAAGCCGCCTCAAAAACGGCAGATTCTCCCAATATTCATGACAGCATCTTCGTAAAAGGCGCCCGTGTGCACAACCTGAAGAATGTTTCAGTGTCGTTCCCACGTAACAAATTCATCGTGGTGACCGGTGTTTCAGGCTCCGGTAAATCATCCCTCACCATCGATACGCTTTTTGCCGAGGGGCAACGCCGTTATGCTGAAAGCCTCAGCGCCTACGCCCGCCAGTTCATGGCCCGTATGGTGAAGCCAGATGTGGACTTCATCAAAGGGCTCTGCCCCGCTATCGCCATCGAACAGAAGGTGATCACCAGAACGCCCAGGTCCACTGTGGGGAGCATGACCGAGATCTATGATTATCTCCGCCTGCTCTATGCCCGTACAGGGAAGACCATCTCCCCCGTATCTGGACAGGAAGTGAAGAAAGATGATGTGGCCGATGTGATAGAAGCCATCAAAAACCTGAAGACAGGCGATAAGGTGCTGATGCTGATCCCCTTCAAACAGCATAAGAACCGCAAGCCGCAAGAAGAGCTCAATATCCTTCTGCAAAAAGGCTTTACCCGTATCTACGATGGCGGCGAGGTGCAAGCGATCGAGGACCTGATGGAAGCCAAAAGTTGGAAGCCCGGCAAAGAAGCTTATGTGCTGGTGGATCGGATGATCGTGAAAGACTTCGATGAGGATGATATGCACCGTATGGGTGATTCAATCGGTACCGCTTTCTATGAAGGTGAAGGAACCATGGTGATTGAAGTGAACGGACAAAAGAAGATCAGTTTCTCCAATAAATTTGAACTGGACGGCATCGTATTTGAAGAGCCGGTCCCCAATCTTTTTTCTTTCAACAACCCCTTCGGTGCCTGTCCAACCTGCGAAGGCTTCAGCCAGGTGCTGGGGATCGATGAGGACCTGGTGATCCCGGACAAACGACTCAGTATTTACGAGGGAGCAGTAGCTCCCTGGAAAGGAGAAAAGTTGGGGTGGTGGAAAGATCAGTTCATCAAGGGCGCCAGGCGTTTCGATTTCCCGATCCATAAACCCATTATCGATCTTACCAAAGAACAATACAAGACCATTTGGGAAGGCAATAGTTTTGTGCAGGGCATCAACGATTTCTTCCGCGAAGTGGAAGCCAACCTGTACAAAGTTCAATACAGGGTATTGCTGAGCCGCTATCGTGGCCGAACGCTTTGCCCCGATTGCCATGGCTATCGCCTGCGCAAGGAAGCACTCTATGTAAAGGTGGGTGGCCTGCATATCGGTGAGCTCTGTGAAATGCCTGTGCGCGATCTTCAACAATGGTTCGCGGACCTGCAACTGAGCGAGTATGATCAGCAGGTGGCCAAACGCATCCTCATCGAGATCAACCACCGGTTGAAAACACTGATGGACGTTGGTCTCGGATATCTCACCTTGAACCGCCTTGCCAATTCACTGAGTGGCGGCGAGAGCCAGCGTATCCAGTTGACCCGTTCTTTGGGGAGCAATCTCACCAATTCTTTATATATCCTGGATGAGCCCAGTATCGGCCTGCATTCCAGGGATACGGAACGACTGATCCGGGTGCTCAAGGAACTTCGTGATCTCGGCAATACAGTAGTGGTGGTAGAGCACGATGAACTGATGATGCGCGAAGCGGATCATATCATCGATATGGGACCACTGGCTTCGCACCTCGGTGGTGAAGTGGTGGCTGCAGGCAATTACCAGGAGATCATCGACAACGAGAAGAGTCTTACAGGAAAATACCTCAAGGGCGAATTGAGTATAGATGCGCCCAAGACAGTCCGCAAATGGACCCGTTCCATCAAAGTGGAAGGCGCCCGTCAGAACAACCTGAAGAATGTTACGGCCGAATTCCCGTTGAACACCTTCACGGTGGTGAGTGGTGTGAGTGGAAGTGGAAAGACCACGCTCGTGAAACAGATCCTATACCCGGGACTGCAAAAGATCAAGGGCGAGTTTGCCGATAAAGTAGGACTGCATAAGAGCATCACGGGAGATATCGACCTGCTGGCGCAGATCGAAATGGTGGATCAGAACCCTATCGGTAAGTCGAGCCGATCCAATCCCGTTACCTATATCAAAGCGTATGATGAGATCCGCGACCTCTATGCCAAACAACCCCTGAGCAAGACCCGCGGCTTTCAACCCAAACATTTCTCCTTCAACGTAGACGGAGGAAGATGCGACGCCTGTAAAGGTGAAGGCGAACAAATTGTGGAAATGCAGTTCCTCGCCGATGTGCATCTTACCTGCGAAGTATGTGGTGGAAAGAAATTCAAGGAGGAAGTGCTGGAAGTCCAATACAAGGGCAAGAGCATCTATGATATCCTGGAACTGAGTGTGGATGAAGCGCTCCAGTTCTTCGAAGGGGAAAAGGATATCGTAAACAGGATCCGCCCCCTCAGTGATGTAGGGCTTGGTTATGTGAAACTGGGCCAATCATCGGATACCCTTTCGGGCGGTGAGGCGCAACGGGTGAAGCTGGCTTCCTTCCTGGGCAAAGGGAAAGGGCAGGGCCAGATCCTCTTCATCTTCGATGAGCCTACAACAGGCCTGCATTTTCATGATATCAGAAAGCTACTGGCCAGTTTCAATGCCCTGATAGAGCAGGGGCATAGCATCCTGGTAATAGAGCATAATACGGATGTGATCAAGAGCGCAGATTGGGTGATTGATCTGGGCCCTGAAGCCGGCGACGGCGGAGGTACCATCGTATATGCCGGTGTGCCTGCAGGTTTGAAGAAAGTGAAGGAAAGCTACACGGGACGTTTCCTGTAGCTCATCTCCATAAAACATTACTGGCCGGGGCTTTGAAGGCTCCGGCCTTTTAATGGGTCCGGAGCCCTGGCTTTTTAACTTTTCTTCCTCTTCGCCGTTCCTTTTCTTTGCAAAACAATTCAGCGCTACCATGCTCAGAAGTTTACTTTTCCTGTTCTTTGCGATGATCGTTCATTGTTCGAATGCACAGCGGGTTTCCGTTCCCGAGCTGCAGAAGATGATGGAGTATGATCATTTCCGGATAGATACCACCCTCAAAAAGAAAGGGTATCTCCTCATGCAGAAAGATGTGGATTCGGCCAGCTCATTGTATCAGTACTCGCATGTAGATCACAAAGAAGACGATAAAGATGGTAAACCTACCACTATCCGTTCTGTTCAATATATGGATGTGAGCACGGAAAAATACAATAGCCGCTTGCTGACCTACAGAACCTACGACAAGGAAGAGTACAAGGATATTTCCATTTATCTTCTTTCCCATAATTTCCGATGTACGGAGAAGTACAATTTCCAGGGTGCGAATAACCTCGTATATAACAATGGGGAACAAACGATAAGAGTGAAGATATTCACCACTCCTTTGGGAGATGGAAGAAGGTTCACGGCCTACGAGCTGGAACTGGGAAAATAGATATTCTTAAAAGGAATCATCATAAACGAAACAGCCTGCAGATCGGATCTGCAGGCTGTTTCGTTTATGCGAATTAGATATACCGGTCTTATCTGAGCCTGTCCAGGCTTTTTACCAGTTTCTGATCCCTGAAAATTCCGCGTAAAGCGAAAAAGAGAAGGAGGGGGATGGCCAGTGCCACCAACGCTGAGATACCATAATTGCCCTCTCCGGGAACAAATTTTTTGGTTTGCATATAGAACAACAACAGGTTCAGCAGGGAAAGCACCAATGCGACCCCAACCAGTTTGATCTGCAATTTCCTGTCTTTGAATAGAAAAATGGAAATGAGCGCCAGCAGGCCAGTGGCTACAGACGTTATCAGCAGCAGCGTATTGCTCTGGGCAGTGATGGCGGTGAATTTTGAAATGGCCATTCCCGGTTCGATCATATTCCCGGTATAGAAATACAATTTCAATGTCAGGAAGGCTGCGATGGCAGCCAGTAACAACCAGATCGATTGAATGCGTTGGATCATAATGGTTAATTTGGCAGGCCCAAAAATAAGTATTTGTTGGGTATGATGGATGAAAACGTTAGAGGGGCCGTTCGGGTTATCCCACTTACAGAACTGTCAACAAAGAAGCCTGCTGTTGTGGAGCAGGCTTCTTTGTTCTATGAATGAGTTGAAAAATCAACCGAGCTCAGGATACAGTGCAAACTGCTTCATGAAAGCGTTCACATCTCCTTTCACACTATTGATGGTTGCTTCGTCATCGATATTGCTGAGTACTTTGTCGATGAATCCGGCAACTGTTTCCATATGTGCTTCGTTCATGCCTCTTGAAGTGATGGCAGGTACGCCGATGCGGATACCACTTGTAACAAATGGGCTCTTGTCATCGAAAGGAACTGCGTTCTTGTTGAGGGTGATATGTGCTTTGTCCAGGGTTTCCTGTGCTTTCTTACCAGTGAGGTTCTTGTTGCGGAGATCGATCAGCATGAGGTGATTGTCTGTACCATTGCTGATGAGATTGTATCCGCGGCTCACCATGGCTTTGGCCATAGCCTGTGCGTTGGTGATCACATTTTTGGCATAAGCAGTGAAATCATCGGAGAGGATCTCGCCGAATGCGATGGCTTTTGCTGCGATCACGTGCTCGAGTGGTCCGCCCTGAGCGCCGGGGAATACTGCCAGGTCGAGCAGTTGGCTCATGGTGCGGGTATTTCCTTTTGGATCTTTCAGTCCCCATGGGTTCTCGAAATCATGACGGAGCATGATGATACCACCGCGGGGGCCGCGTAATGTTTTGTGAGTAGTGGAAGTAACGATATGGCAATGATCGAAAGGATCGTTGAGGAGCCCTTTAGCGATCAGGCCGGCAGGGTGTGCAATATCTGCCATTACCAGGGCGCCGATCTTGTCGGCAACAGCGCGGATGCGGGCATAATCCCAGTCGCGGCTGTAAGCAGAAGCGCCACAGATGATCATCTTGGGCTTCTCTGCCAGTGCAATGGATTCCAGTTGATCGTAATCAACGAGCCCTGTTTCTTTTTTTACACCATAGTGCAGTGCCTGATAGTATTTGCCACTGATATTGGCGGGGCTGCCATGCGTGAGATGCCCGCCCATGCTGAGGTCAAGGCCGAGGATCTTGTCACCTGGTTTGAGGCAGGCGAGAAAAACGGCTGAGTTGGCCTGCGCGCCTGAGTGCGGTTGTACGTTGGCCCAACTGGCGTTGAATACTTTTTTGAGGCGTTCGATAGCCAGGGTCTCGATCTCATCTATGACTTCACATCCGCCATAGTAACGTTTGCCGGGATAGCCCTCTGCATACTTGTTAGTAGCAACAGAGCCCATGGCCTGTATTACCTGCAGCGAAGTGAAATTTTCGGAAGCGATCAGTTCAATGCCGTGGCGTTGGCGGTCCAGTTCCTTACGGAGGAGGTCAAAAACGAGCGTGTCTTTTTGCATGGCGCAAAAATAGTGAGAACGCCCCATAATTTTCACTATTTTCACGGTTTCGTAAAGAACCGACCAAGCTGTTTTTCGATTAACGCAGAAAAACAAAACCGATATGAAGGCAATTATTCCCGTAGCCGGTGCAGGCACCAAACTACGCCCACATACATATACTCAACCCAAGGCCCTCATCCCACTTGCAGGCAAAACGATCCTCAGCATCATCGTGGATCAGCTTCGCAATGCAGGGATCAACGAATATATTTTCATCATTGGTTACCTGGGACAAAAGATCCAGGACTATGTAAAAGATAATTATCCCGATATTACGGCGCATTTTGTGCACCAGACCGAAAGGCATGGAATCGGCCATGCCATTCAACTTACCAAAGAAATTGTGGGTGAGGACGAGATCTTCGTGGTGCTGGGCGATACCATCTGCGAATACGATGTAAAAGCAGTGCTGGAGATGGAATATTCCGCCCTTGGCGTGAAAAGAGTGGATGATCCCCGCGATTTTGGCGTGGCCGAGATCGGTGAGGATGGCTATATCACCCGGGTGGTGGAAAAACCGCAGATCCCCAAGAGCAATATGGCCCTGGTGGGCATTTACCGGATCAAGGAAACAGCTTTCCTGTTCCAGTGCCTGGAGAGCAATGTGCGCAACCAGGTGATGAGTCGCGGAGAGTACTCCATCACTGATGCCCTGGAATGCATGATCCGCCATGGAGCTAAATTCCAGCCTTTTAAAGTGCAGAATTGGTTCGATTGTGGCAAGAAAGATACCCTGCTGGAATCCAATGCCACCATGCTGAAGAAATTTGGCAGCATGATCTCCCAGGACCATAATTTCGAGAATACGATCATCGTGCCTCCTGTCAGCATTGCCAAGGGCTGCGATATCCGTAATTCCATCATTGGCCCAAACGTAAGTATCGGGGAAAAGACAGTAGTCAATTACTCCATCGTAAAGAACTCCATAATCGGCTCATTTGCTGATCTCTACGATATCGTTCTCAGTGAATCCCTCATCGGAAGCGACACGGAAGTGAAGGGAGAGAGCCGGAGTTTAAACATCGGCGACAACACCGAGATCGATCTCGGCAAATCCTGAGAATTTTCCCTTAAAATTTATATAAAGGGTAGCCCGGATTCGGGTAGATTGAGTAACTTTCATGGCTGAATGCAACATTCAGAATAGCTGTCTTGTCTTTTTATATTCAAGACAGAGCAAGAATAGTGATGATCGGCAGGTAATCAACTTTGCCAACCTTTTAAACTCCTACTATGAGAGTTCGGAAAAAATTACTCCTGATAACGGCAATCCTGCCGTTGGCCCTGTTAGCCAAAGCTAACAATGGAAATAACGGGGAGAAGGAGCGTGGAAAAACAGAACCGGTTTTGTATGGAACGGTAGCTGATGCTATAACCAAAAAGCCTGTGCAGGGCGTAACCTTATCCATTAGCTCTGCAGCAAAAGGACAGGATAACCCTAAGGATAAAAAAGAATTTGTAACCGATGCGGCTGGGCAGTTCAAAGTGCCACAAATGCCGCCAGGTGAGGTGGTGATCGTGCTTGAGAAGAAAGGCTACAAGACTTATCGAAAAGAGAATGTGATTATCAAAGAAGGTGTTTCCCTTAAAATGATTTTAGATCTGACCGCCGATGAAGATGAAAGTGACGTATTTCATCCACTAATGCGGATGATGGACGGTGATTAATACACATCGGGGTTTACCCAAAAAAAGAGCCGCTTTGTACTACAAGGCGGCTTTTTGTTTGTGGGAGCTTCCACTCATGCAACTAACTGAAAAAGCGGAACTGAGACCAGTTCCGCGAACACAAATGAGAAAAACTATTCCTGAGGAATAGAAAATTTACCATCCTCCTTTTTGATATGCACAGAAGGCTGTTTGAAGTATTTCTTGTATTTGTCGTACACTGAATTCGGTTGTTCTTTGCCGTTGATGAAAAGCTTTCCGTCCTTCGTCTGAATGCTATAATCAATCTTCGTATCCAATAGGCCATCAGCTTCCATGGAATAGATCATTTCCTGGAACCCTTTCAATTCCTGTTCAGCTTTCTTTATCCCTTCTTCTGCATTACGCAGGTTTTTTTCCATATCGAGCTTATCGAACTTCATCCTTTCCTTTGCTTCGGCGATCTGCTTTTGAGCCCTTGCCAACTGCTCTTTCATTTGCTTTTCATGTTTCAGTTGGCTTTGCTCAATTTCTTTTTTCGCTTTTTCCATCTGCTGCTTTATCTCTTCCTGTACTTCCTTAGTGATATACTCGCTTGCTTTGGCGGATTGTTCCATGGCGTCCGCCACCTGCCGCTGGATAGCTTCGAAGTCCACTTTCTTCATCGCTTCCTGGGCTTGTTCTGCCACTTTTTCCATATCGATATCCAGTGACTTCATGATCTCTTCCTGTTTCTTTTTCCAGTCGATGGACAATTGCTTTTGCAAATTGGCCTTGGCTTTTTCCAGTTGTTCCAGTTCTTTGTCGAGGTCCCGTTGCCAGGATCTTTTTTGTTCTTTTCCTGATCCATCCTGGGCAAAAGATGGGAAGGAGAGCAGGGAGCCGGCAACAATAATGCCCGCCATTAATGGGCGGGAAACACGGGTTTTGCTGATTGATAATTTCATGTGATCGTGATTTGAATTGAATATACGATGGTTTTCGTAAATAAATACGAGGCTTTTCGTAGAATGTTGCATGAGTAGGGGTAGATAGAGAAAAAAGATGCTGAAATGGAAAGAAACAAGGATAAATAAGAAGGGTGCATCTTTCGATACACCCTTGAATGCTTTACTGAATTTGTGATCAGTTTTTCCTGAAGGCCCATTTCCACATTTCCTTCCAGGTGGGCTTTTTACCGTAGAGCAGGATGCCGGTGCGATAGATCTTTCCGGCCAGCCAGGTGGTGCCCAGGAAACCGATGACCAGGAATACCATACTCAGGATCAATTGCATGGTGGTAACGCCATCAGGTATGCCATGTGCGATGCGGGCCATCATCACCACGGGTGAGGTAAGTGGGAAGAGGCTTCCGAATACGGCGAGATTGCTGGTGGGGTCGTTCACCGCTTTCATTGCGATCACGATGGCGAAGATGATCGGCATGGTGATCGGCAGCATCAGGCTTTGCGCGTCCTGTGGATCTTCATTCACGGCGCTGCCAACAGCAGCGAACAGGGAAGAGTAGAGCAGGTAGCCGCCAAGGAAATAGAAAATGAAACAACCGATGATCAGCGGGATATTCAATGATTCGATCTGCGCCAGCAGTCCGGTAGTAGGCACCTGTGTGGCTGCGCCAGCCATAGCGTTGCTTGTTTGCTCATCCATTCCCATCAGTGAGGGCAATATGCCCCTGATCACCACGCTAAGTACGATCCAGATGAGGAACTGCACCAGGCCAACCGCGCCGATACCAAGGATCTTGCCCATCATCAGTTGGAAGGGCTTCACGCTGCTGACGATCACTTCTGCGATGCGGTTCACTTTCTCTTCCATCACCCCACGCATTACCATGGTGCCATAAATGAAGAGGATGATATAGATCAGGAATCCGGAAGCCATACCTACAATATAGGCCGCACCGGATTTGTCTTGCTTCTTTTCTGACTTGAGTGGATTGATGTCCAGGTTGGCATCTTTTCTTACACTATCGAGCTGCGCTTGCGATACCAGTGTCAGCATCTTGCGTTCCTGGAACTGGCCATTGATCCTCTTTTCCACTTTTTCTTTGGTGAGCAATCCCAGCGATTTTGCGGTCCTGATCCTGATGGAATCCGTAGCGTTGTTGAAATGCTCGGGCACATACATGTAAGCGTTGAAGCTGCCTGCATTGATGCTGTCTGCAAGTTGTTGTTCTGTAGCCTGATTGAGGAAATGGAAGCTTACATCGGCATCGCTTTTCAGGTTACCGTTGAATACATTTGATCTGTCCGACACCAGCACTTTTACAGCATCTCCTCCTTTTACGGAGAACCAGATGATGGCGAAATAGAATCCTGCAAAAAGAAGTGGTAATAATATGGTGGTCAGCAGGAAGGTCTTTTTGCGCACCCTGCTGGTAAATTCTCTCTGTGCAATAATCAAGGTCTTGTTCATACCAGGTGTTTTAAGCATTGATCGATTCAAATTGACGGGCCAATGGTGTGCCTTCCACAAGGCGAATGAAGATCTCGTTGAGGGATGGCAGTATTTCCTGGAAAGCGTTTATACCTGTTTGTTGGTCCAGGAAGAACTGCAATACATCATTGGGTTTACGGCCTTCGCGGATCTTCACTACCAGTTCGTGTTGATTCTCTTCGATCACTTCAAACACGTCCGATTGGGTTGATTTGGGATTTTCATCAAAGCTGATGCGGAATTGATGCTCCTTGAACTGTTGCTTTACTTGTTTTACAGTACCGTCCAGGATCTTGCGGCCTTTGTTCACGAGGATGATATGGTCGCAGATCTCTTCTACCTGTTCCATACGGTGGGTACTGAAGATGATGCTGGCTCCGTTCTTGGCGAGGCGGTAGATCTCATCCTTGATCAGGTTGGCATTGACGGGATCGAGGCCGGAGAAGGGCTCATCGAGGATGATGAGTTTTGGCTCATGCAGTACCGTGGTAACGAACTGCAGTTTCTGGCTCATGCCTTTACTGAGGTCTTCCACTTTTTTGTTCCACCAGCTTTGCATATCGAAGCGGATGAACCATTCCTTCACTTTTTCCATGGCCTCCGACTTGCTCATGCCTTTGAGTTGCGCAAGGTAGACAGCCTGTTCACCGATCTTCATCTTTTTATACAATCCTCTTTCTTCCGGCATATACCCGGTTTGGAGGATATCGGTCTGGGGGTTGAAGGGCCTTCCGTTGAACAGGATCTCTCCCTCATCCGGGTAGAAGATGCCGGTGATCATTCTGATGAGCGTGGTTTTGCCTGCGCCATTGGGGCCAAGCAATCCGAATATGCTACCAGGCGCCAGATTGAAACTGATATCGTCAACCGCTTTCTGGGTAGCATAATACTTCCTGAGATTCCTGACTTCAAGGATGTTCATGGAATAATGCTTTGGGTAATAGTTTGAAAAATGGTTTAATTATCCCGGTGATAAAGCAACCACACTTTAGTAGCATAAATGTTAAAATTGTTACAAACGGTGCCCCGATCTTTTCATGAAGGCTTCAGAACGTCATGGATGGCAGCAGCCACACGTTCTCCGTCCATGGCGGCACTGACGATGCCGCCGGCGTATCCGGCTCCTTCGGCGCAGGGGTAAAGGTTGGTGATCTGCGGATGTTGCAGGGTTTCAGGGTCCCGGGGGATCCGCACCGGGCTTGAGGTCCGGCTTTCGGTGGCTACCAGCACGGCTTCATTGGTGAAATAGCTCCTGGCGCCATGGCGACCGGGCATCTTTTTCCCGAATTCCTTAAAGGCTTGTTTGAGGGAATGATGAACGAACCCGGGCAGTACCTCTTTTAATGAGGTGGAATGGATACCGGGCAGGTAGCTGCAATCGGGCAATGAAGAAGAGACCTTCCCTTCCACAAAGTCGACCATTCTCTGGGCCGGGGCCACCAGTTTGCCTCCACCAGCGTTCCATGC
>JAGIAP010000170.1 GCA_017744805.1 Chitinophagaceae bacterium
GCATAAAAGTTCAAAAGGGGATAAGCAACCGGACAGTGCCGACGCCACTTTCCAGGACCTGGTGAGCATTTACAAAGTGACCCTGAACAATGGCCTGTTCAAAAAGGAAGTGGATACCGCAAGGTACAAACAACTGATGGCAAGGAAAGAGGCCAATGATATCAAACAAATGGCAGATCAGGGAATGGAAATGATCTACTCGGCCAATTTCAAACTGCCCAGGCCTGTAAAGCATTCTAGTAATCCTCTGCTGAAAGTATCGGATGATAAAAGAACTGTGACGTTGAGGTACAATCTGCTGGACATCATTAACGATCCCGCTAAATATTCCTTTACGATTGAATATTGATCAGTTCTCCATGAAGCAGGCCAATAAAGCCTGGCTATACCTTTTCCTGCTGGATGTAATGGCAGACCTGGTGGCCGTGTACCTCGGTTGCACCTCCCTGCGTTATGCTACCAAGCCCCTGCTGATGCTATTGTTGCTGGGCTGGTTTGCTTCTTATTACCTTCAGGATAAGCGTGGAAGGATGCTCGTTATCTGGGCGTTGTTATTCTCCTGCGGTGGTGATACCCTCCTGATGTTCACTTCCAATAATGAGCTCTTTTTCATCCTTGGTCTGGTCAGTTTCCTGGTTGCCCATATTTTTTACCTGCTATTCTTCATCAGGGTCAAAAAACAGAACAGGCCTGGGAAACCCTGGCACCCTGTCATCGTTTTCCTGATGCTCGTATATATCGGGGTATTGTTCTATATCCTCAAGCCGGGGGCGGGAGCCCTGAAGGTTCCCGTACTGATCTACGCTTCCGTACTGGGTGCCATGCTGCTTTCCGCTATCCATGCTTTTCATTTTCCCGCACAATTGGCCGGCGCTTTCTGCGTTACCGGAGCCATGCTTTTTGTGTTATCGGACAGTCTGCTGGCGCTGGATAAATTCCACCAGTCGATCAAGGCAGCCCCGCTGCTGGTGATGACAACTTATTCTCTGGCACAATTGTTACTGGTAACCGGAAGCAGGAAATATCTGCAATCCCGTAATAACTCATAATTTTACCGCCCGAATCGAAAATAGTATGCAGACTGATTTTTTAGTGATAGGCTCTGGAATTGCCGGGCTTACTTTTGCGCTTAAGACAGCCGGGAAGTATCCGGATAAGAAAGTGACCGTGATCACCAAAACCAGTGCAGATGAAACCAATACCAAGTACGCACAGGGTGGCATTGTGGGTGTAACAGATTTTGAGCGCGACAGTTTTGAGAAACATATCGAAGATACACTGATCGCAGGGGATGGCCTTTGCAATAAGGCCGTAGTGGAGATCGTAGTGAAGGAAGGGGTAGACCGCATCCAGGAACTGATCGAATGGGGCGCACAGTTCGATAAGGAAGCAGATGGCGATTACAAACTCGGAAAGGAAGGTGGTCATGGAGAATTCCGCATCCTCCATCACAAGGATGTGACCGGTAAGGAGATCGAGCGCGCCATGCTGGAAGCTGTTGCCGCCCATCCCAATATCGAGATCATCAAACATTGCTTTGTGGTGGACCTGATCACCCAGCACCATCTTGGATATCTCGTTACCAAATCCACTCCCGATATCGAATGCTACGGCGTGTATGTACTCAATCTCCGTACCAATAAGATAGAGACGATCCTGGCTGGCACTACCCTGCTGGCCACAGGAGGTAACGGGCAGGTATACCGCTCCACCACCAATCCCAATATCGCCACCGGCGATGGAGTAGCCATGGTGTACCGGGCCAAGGGAAGGATCGAGAATATGGAGTTCATCCAGTTCCATCCTACCGCCCTTTACGAGCCCGGCGTTCGTGGTCAATCCTTTCTCATCACCGAGGCTGTTAGAGGTGATGGCGGCATCCTTCGCAACAAGAAGGGCGAAGCCTTCATGGAAAGATATGATGAAAGAAAGGACCTCGCTCCCCGCGATCTCGTGGCCCGCGCCATCGATAGTGAAATGAAGATCGATGGTACGGAGCATGTATACCTCGACGTTAGACATATCCCGTTGGAGAAATTCGTGGAGCATTTCCCGAATATTTATGAGAAATGTAAATCCATCGGCATCGATATATCCAAAGACATGATCCCCGTGGCACCGGCAGCCCACTATAGCTGCGGTGGCATCAAAACGAATGAATGGGGAAGGACCAGCATCCGGCATCTCTATGCGGCCGGAGAATGCGCCAGCACCGGGCTTCATGGCGCAAACCGTCTGGCCAGCAACTCCTTGCTGGAAGCAATGGTGTTCGCACATCGTGCTTTCCTGGATTGCACACAACAACCCAGATTGGTCAGCAGCTTTCCACCGATCCCGGACTGGAACGCCACCGGCACCACCGATCCCAAAGAGATGATCCTTATCACCCAAAGCCTGAAAGAAGTGCAACAGGTAATGAGCGATTATGTAGGTATCGTGAGAACCAATGTGCGCTTACAAAGAGCACAGAAAAGACTGGATCTGCTCTGGGAAGAAACAGAGCTTCTATACCAGGCAACAACTGTATCACCCCAGCTTTGTGAATTACGCAATATGATCACCGTGAGCTACCTCATTGTGAAAGGCGCACAATTCCGGAAAGAAAGCAGGGGGTTGCATTACAATACGGATTATCCCGCCAAGAGCAGGCTGGTACAGAATATTGTGCTGTAGCAGCCTGCCGCAACACCGTGTTTGCCGGGAGGCGAGATACGGCCAACAGAAGCGTAAATTTAAATTCAAACTCAATGCAACCACCCACTGCCATGATCTTTGCCGCCGGACTTGGAACCCGTTTCAAACCCTGGACGGACAAGCATCCCAAGGCCCTGGCCCTGATCAATGGCAAATCGCTGTTGCAAAGGAATATCGAATACCTTCAGCACTATGGCATCCATGGTGTAGTGGTGAACGTTCATCATTTTGCAGATCAGATCATCGATGCCATTCAGCAGAACAAAGGATGGGGAAGCAATATCACCATCAGCGATGAAACGGACGCCGTACTGGAAACCGGCGGTGGATTGAAGAAAGCAGCGCATTTTTTCAGTAGTACCGTTTCTCCCATTGTGATCATCAATGTTGATATCCTTACAGACCTGGATCTCGGAGAGATGTTAAAAGCGCACAACACTTATCAACCCCTTGCAACGCTGGCGGTATCGGACAGATCAACTTCCCGGTATTTCCTTTTTGATGAAGAAGATACCCTGGCAGGATGGCGCAACGTGAGCACCGGTGAAGAGAAGATCAGCAGAAAGGCTGAAAGGTATGTTCAGAAAGCATTCAGTGGTATCCATGTGATCAGTCCGGCCATGCTGCCACTCATTCACCAGGAGGGCAAATTCTCCATGGTGGATGTATATCTCCACCTGGCCAAAACCCAAACTATCCGTGGCTTTGATCATAGCGGATCAAAATTCATCGATGTAGGTAAACCCGAATCTGTAGAAAAAGCACAAAGCCTGTTCCCCTGACAATAGCCAAATGCGCTGGCATCCCTATTTTCAGTATTTTTGGCCGCTATTCCTCTAAGTAAATTATGATCGCTGTAATAGACGCAATAAGAGACCTCTGTATCTCTATGGGCGAAGCCCCGCTGGATATAGAAGTATTACCCCAATCCGGTTCAGACCGCCGGTATTTCAGGCTTACCCTGAAAGGCGGTACCTGTATCGCAACACATGGGAACAATATTCCTGAGAATGATACATTCATGTACTTCTCGGAACATTTCCGTGAAAGGCAACTGCCTGTTCCTGCCCTCATTGGCTGGAATGAAGAAAGGACCATCTACCTCCAGGAAGATCTTGGCGACACAAGCCTACTCAACAAACTGGAATCGGAAGGCCTTACAGACAATGTGTACGCATTGTTCAAGCAAAGTCTTCACTCCCTGGCAATGCTGCAGGTGAAAGGTCATCAAGGCCTCGACTATACCCGATGCCTCACCAACCAGGAATTCGGCAAACAAGCGATCATGGCCGATCTCCTCTATTTCAAATATTATTTCCTGGATGCCCTGCGCAAACCATACGATAAGCAAAAGCTGATCGATGATTTTGAAGCGCTCAGCACCTATCTCACCCATACGGAATACAAGTATTTCATGTTCCGCGATTTCCAGAGCAGGAATATCCTGGTAAAGGAAAACGGAAAGGTTTATTTTATCGATTACCAGGGTGGCATGCGCGGAGCGCCCCAATACGATGCTGCCAGTATGATCTGGCAGGCAAGGGCCAACCTGCCTGATGACTGGAAAGAAAAACTGCTTGATGATTATATCGATTCATTCGAGACAACCATCGGGCAACCTGTTGACCGCGCCATTTTCAAAAGTCAGTACAATGGCTATGTGCTCATACGCCTCTTGCAGGTATTGGGTGCCTATGGCTTCCGTGGCCTGTTTGAAAGGAAAGCGCAATTCCTTACCAGCATTCCGCAGGCGCTGAGCAATCTCCGCTGGTTCATCGAGAACCAAAGTCTGGGCATTGCCGTACCCGAGTTCAGGAAAGTACTGGATATCTGTGTGAGCGATGAGATCATGGACAGGTTCACGCCACTCACTGCCACCGCGGAAACCCCGTTGAAAGTGCGTGTGAACAGCTTCTCGTTCCGTAAAGGGATCCCATCGGATGAGTCAGGCAATGGCGGCGGCTTCGTGTTCGATTGCAGGGGTATCCTCAATCCGGGCAGGATTGAAGAGTACAAAGTGCTGACAGGAAGGGATAAGGAAGTGAAGGATTTCCTGGAACAACAGACCCGTATGCCTGAATTCCTCAACAGCGTATTCGATGTGGTGGATATCACCGTGGAAGATTATATGAAACGGGGATTCGAGAACCTTTCCATCAGTTTTGGTTGCACCGGGGGACAACATCGCAGCGTATATGCGGCGGACGCTTTGTCCCGTCATCTCCGCAATAAATATAAAATACCGGTTGTTCTGCAACATGTAGAGCAGGAGGCAAAGAATTGGGTGAACAACAAGTACTAGTAGAATCATGTATTATCTCGTTTACGGCATATTGTATGTTTTTTCCTTATTGCCAATGTGGTTATTGTATATCATCTCCGATATCCTGGCCATATTGGTATTTGTTGTGATCGGCTACAGGAGGAAGGTGATACTGGATAATATCGCTATTGCATTCCCTGAAAAATCGTTGAAAGAAAGGAAGAAGATCGCCAGGCAGTTCTATCACAACTTCGTTGATAATTTCATCGAGACCATCAAACTGCTCTCCGTTTCCCCGGCATGGATCAATAAGAGATTTGCACTGGATAGTGATCCTTTCCAGAAATTATATGCCGATGGCCGCAAAGTGCAATTGCACCTGGGCCATAATTTCAACTGGGAACTGGCCAATGCCTTCATGCCAATGCATACGGAATTTGAATTCCTGGTAGTGTATATGCCTATCAAGAACAAGGCAATGGATCGCCTCTTCATGCATCTCCGTACCCGCACAGGATCCAAAATGTTACCCGCCACCAATATGCGGAATGCCATCGTTCATTACAGGCATAGCCAATATATGCTGGCACTGGTGGCAGACCAGGCGCCGGGTAGCCCAACCAATGCCTACTGGCTCAATTTCTTTGGAAGGCCCACACCCTTTGTGCGGGGACCCGAAAGCGGCGCCCGGATAGGGAATATCCCCGTCGTTTTTGCCGAGATCTACAAAACCAGCAGAGGAAAGTACCGGGTGCATGTAGAAGTAGGCTCGGAAAATCCCCGCGAACTACCTGAAGGAGAGCTTACCCGCAGGTATATACGCTTCCTCGAAAGCTCCATCCGGAAACACCCCGAAATGTGGCTCTGGAGCCACCGCCGTTGGAAACATCCCTGGAAAGAAGAATACAGTAAATTCTGGATAGACACCGATCCGGTGAAATAACCCTGCCCCAATTACCGTGTTTTTCCCGGTTTACATCTGTTCATCAAATATTAACGTTGCTGACGGACCAATCACCCGGTTCCGGCTTGTAAATAAAGAACATGATGTTATCCGGATTTGAACAACACGGCAACCGGTTGGAAGAAGAATTGCTTCGCGTTCAGCTTGAAATTCAGGAACGTGAACTGGAAATGATCAGGGCAGAGATATTTGACAATGTAGGTCAGGTATTGAGCCTGGCAAAGCTTCAACTGAGTTCGCAGATACCGAAAGAGAATGAGCACCTGAGCGATACACTGGCATCTTCCAAAATGCTGGTGGGCCAGGCCATTCAAGACCTCAGGCAGATGGCCAAGCCTGTGACCATCACTGAGATCAGGGAAAAAGGATTGATCCATGCCCTCTCGCACGAAATAGAAACCCTGAGCCGTATCCGTAACAGGAAGATTGAATTCTCCGTAAATGAAAAAATCGATAGATTCGACATTGCCAGTGAACTGATCGCATTCAGGTTATTACAGGAGCTCCTGGCCGTATTCATGGGAGTGAGTGGTACCAGGCCCATTTTCGCCAGAGCGGATCTCCGCGAGAACGATGTGAGATTCCTTCTCAGCAATAGCCCTCTGCTGCATGCATCCCAGCCGGACATGGTGCAGGAGGTATCGCCCGAGGCCAGGCAAATGAAGATCAGGGCCGAAATGATCAATGCAGACCTTCAGTTCTCAGGCACGCCTGATGGCGAACTGGTGATTTCCCTCACCCTTCCTTTGACCCATTAATTCTCTAGTATGACAACAAATATCACAGTTGGCCTGGTAGACGATCATGTTCTCCTTCGCAACGGACTGGCCGCCCTCGTCAGGAATATCGGACACCAGGTAGTGATCGAAGCCAGCGACGGACAGGATTTTATAACAAAACTTAAGGATGGACCCCAACCTGAAGTAGTGCTCATGGATATCAATATGCCCGTAATGGATGGTTATGAAACCGCCGTTTGGATGAAACAGAATTATCCCGATATCAAAGTACTGGCCCTCAGCATGTATGATGATGAAGCCGCCATTATCAGGATGCTGAAGAACGGCGCCAGAGGCTATATCCTCAAAGATTCCGATACGCCCGAGCTGAAATCAGCCATAGAAGCGGTTCTTACCAAAGGATTCTACTACACTGAAATGATAACAGGTAAACTCCTTCATACCATCAACCAGTCGGACGATGAAGGTTCCACCAGGAAAGTGTTGAACCTGAACGACAGGGAACTGGAATTCCTCAAACTCTCCTGTTCTGAAATGACCTACAAGGAGATCGCAGATAAAATGCATCTCAGCCCCCGTACCATCGATGGTTACAGGGATTCACTGTTCGAAAAGCTGAAGATCAAAACAAGGGTGGGACTGGCCATTTATGCCATCAAGCATGGCATCGTGCATGTATAACCGCCATTATTGAGCAGTCAGCATCACCGTTGTGCCTTTACCGGGCGCAGTACGGATCAATGCCTCATACCCGGCATCGCGGGCCCTGGAATAGATATTGGTGGTGCCGTTTCCCGGAGTAACGGTCTCTTTGTTGAAGCCGGTACCATCGTCACTAACGGAGATATGTAGCCGCTTTCCATCCATCAGTATCTCCAGCATGATATTGCGGCAATGGGCATATTTGACGCTATTGTTGATGGACTCTTTCAGGATCATATAGAGATTCCTTTTCTCTTCTTTACCCAATTTGAAATCCCAGGCATCGGAGCTGATATTTTTAGTGAGGGTGATGCCCTGTGCGTCGCAGAGTGGTTCAGCAAACTGCATTACCCGGCTGATGAGGTGGTCAACTGTATCCTTCTTATCGTCCAGCACCCAGATCAAGTCCCGCGTACTAACAATGGCCTGCTGGGTCCCTTCCTTCACGCGTTGCAGGTAAGTGCCATTGCCGGGGTCCATCATCGCGAGGTTGGCATGTACTTTCACGCTGTTGAGCGTGCTGCCCAGGTCATCGTGCAGGTCGTTGCTAAGCTTTCTCCGGATCGCTTCTTCCCTTGACAACTGGTGCAGGCGCATGCGTACCAGCAGGAGGATAATGCCCAGGGCCATGGCAACGCAGAGCGCGGTGAACCACCATGTCTGGTACCATTTGGGTTGAAAATGGATCGTCATCTCTATCGGTGCCGACCATACGCCATCTTCATTGGAAGCCCGTACCTGCAAGATGTAGGTGCCAGGTCCGATGCCAACCAGGTTGAGGAAGGGCTCATGTCCATTGCTCTCCCATTGCGTGTTCACCGGAAGCAGCTTGTACTGGTAACGGACCTTCTCAGGACTGGTATAGTTCACCGCCGAGAAGGATATCGTTACCTGCGAAGCATCGCTGGGAACAGTGAGCGACCGCATGAAAATATTCAGGCTATCGTTCTCGATCTCTGCCGCACGAATATTGGCATTGGAAAAATAAAGCCCCGGCGCCTTATTGTTGGAGTTGAATTTACGGGGATCGATACGGGTGAAACCATTGAACCCGCCCAAGAAAAGATAATTGCCCGAGATAGCGCCACTGGTTTCCTCGAAACTGCTTGAATGCAATCCATCCTCTTCTGAATAATTGGTTGCTTTCCCGTTTCGTATGTTCAATACTGTTATCCCATTGTTGCTGGACGAGATCAGGGTGCTGTCAGACAGCTTCATGATCTTGTACAGGCCCAGGTTATTGACGCCATTCTGTTGGGAATAGATCTTTCTCACGGACATATCTTCTTTCAATGCCACTACGCCCACTCCATACACCGCCAGCCAGAATGAATTGGCGGCTTCGCAGATATCCATCATCACGCTCATCGGCTTTTTCTGAACCGGGTCTGTGAGCGTGAAATGCTGCATGGTATTGGTTCGGATATCGTAAAGGGAGATCACGTTATCGCAGAGTATCCATAGCCTTTTCCGGCTATCGACAAAAAGGCGGTTGATCACATTGCTTTGCAGCCTGAGCCCATCACTACTGGTATTGATGGTGGTGACTGTGTGCTCCTGGTGATTCCATTTATAAAGGCCCTGCTGGTTCTGGCTGGCCATGAAGATCAGGGAATCGCCCAGGGCGGCCGCGCTCACCAGCAGGTCCTGGCTGATGGATGCGAGCTCAGGAAAATATTTTTTCAGTGATAATGATTGTTGTGCGGCATTGAACAACTGGAACCCCTGATCGCCGGAAGCGATGAACAGCCCATCCGGTGCTTTGAAAGCGGTGAGATAAAAATCGGGAACAGAAAAACGGTTGATGGACCCTGTCTGGTGATTGGCAAAGAACAGTGCATCGTCCGAACAAACGGCGATCACTGAATCCGTAACCGGCAGCAGGCTCATGGAGTGCTTGATGCGGTTGCCGTTGCCATTCAGTGAATTGGTCAATCCCATGAACGGCGAATAACGGTTCTTGATCCAGGCCAGCCCGTATTGCGAGCCCACCCATACTACCTGGCCTTGTTGGAAAATGCAGTTGGCCTGCTCAAAGAGATCGTGGTTCTCGTAATTGCGGGTAGGTTGTATCTGTACCGGATGATCCAATGTTGTATCGGTTTGGAAGAGACCATCTTTTCCGCTGTACAATACCTGCCCGTCATATACAGACACGCTGCTGAGGTAATTGTTGAGGAAAGAATGGGCTGGTGAATTCTGAAACCTCCTTGGATAGATAACCCGGTTGTTGAGTGATGAAACACATCTGAGCCCCAGGCTGGTGGTGATCCAGAATACGCCTGCATGTTCGGTAACATCAGTGAATTGAAAGGCATAGCCATCCAGGTAGAGCTCATTGGCGCTGATGGTGCTGATCACTTTTTTCTGAAGGGGATCATATTCTACAATGCCTTTACCGGAAAGGAAGATATAGAGCCGGCCATCGGCAGTGCATTCGAGTTTGTCAACGGTGTAATCAGTCCCAAAAAGCTCTTTGGTCCTCAGGCGGAAAAGCACATCTTCTTTCTTCGTGTCAAAGCCGATGATACTTCCTTCATTGGTGCCGATATACAATTTATCCTTGTGCCGGACCATGCATTTGTACCAGTAATTCGGTTGCCCTGTTCCGGGAGAGGTGAAATAATTCTTTACTACCCTGACAGTTCGTATATCTATCTTGGATAAGCCTGCGTAGGGAATGAGCGCCCAGAGGTATTCCCCGGAATCGTCGAGGGTGATATCATAAATGTCTTGTCCGGGAAGGCTTCTGTATTCATCTTTATTGCCTGCGTTCAGCACTTCTATCTTTCTACCCTCAAATCTGTTGAGCCCATCCTGGGTGGATATCCAGAGGAAGCCATATTTATCCTGTACTATTTTTCGTATATTGGAACTAGATAGGCCATTGTCTGCAGAGAGCCTGGTAATGGGAACGAACGCAGTTTCCTGTCCTGCCGCCTGGCAGGCAATGATCAGAAAAAGAATTGAGATCCTATCTTTCTTCCTGACAGCAGTAATCAGATGGTATATGGCAGATAGTATTTGCACCTGGACTGTTACGATAATTGTTATTCATGACGGGGTACATGATCATGTGTTCGATGAATTGGAACAATCCATCCTGCAGCAAGAGCTGACCGGGAGATTAAGGTATGTCATTTTTTATTATTATCTGCATGAAGGCGTATTCCAGATAAAGGAATTGATATTTCACAATAATTTCCAACGCCTTGAAACGATTGCCGGGTATCCGGCGCAGCTCTACGATCCACAAACATTTTTCCACTTATTCAGTCAGTTTGTAGGCCAGGGACCGCATCCCAGCCCATTGCATCGGCACCTGGTGATACTCAACGGTCATGGGGCAGGCCTGGGCTTTTTTGCGGAACGCCACAATAATGCGGATATCCGCATGTTTACGGCAGAGCAGCTCTCCGCTGTGTTTCAGCAAACCATTGGAAAGGTGGATGTATTGGTGGCCATCAGTTGTTATACCCAGTTGCTGGAAACGGGATATAGTTTGAAAGACACGGTGGAACTTTTTGTGGCGCCCCAAACCACCATGACATGGTACGGTATCCACTATGCGAAATTGTTTGCATTAATGGAGAAGCGGCCAGGGATGGATCTGAGTGAAATGGCTTCCAATATCACAGGTAATTTCTTATTGAAATACCAGGAAGAGCCTTTTAGTGGCATTGCTTTGACAAAGTATGAAGATGAACAGAACCCCAATATTGTGGCCTTATCGGCCAATTATCTGAAAGAATATGAAGCGATAGTGGGTTGTGTGAATGAGCTATCAGATATTTTGATCACCAGTATGGATGATGGGAATGAGGAGTTGTTGATGGCGGTGATCAGGGCCAGGAGAAGTTGCGGCGAGTTGACACCTTCGCGGGCCTTCGGATTTATCGATCTGAGTTTTTTCATAGAGCAGTTATTGAAAGAGGCGGGCCCGGTAGAAGCGTTGCAGGATATTCATCAGCGTTTCGGAATGATCCGGGAACGATGTGTGGCATCCCTGCACAGGCCACCTGGCCCGCCTGATCTCTATGCTTCTGTGTTACGTCAAAGTGTACGTTCAACAAATAGTCCTTTGTTCCTCTCCATATTCTTTCCGGCATTCTCAACAACGGCCATGCAAATGGCGATCAGGAAAATTTACTTTTCTGATGATGGTCAGTTGCGTCAATTCCGTGCGGATTGCAGGTGGGAGAGATTTATAAGATCATTCTTCAACAGAACATAGT
>JAGIAP010000171.1 GCA_017744805.1 Chitinophagaceae bacterium
CAATTGACCTATACCATTCTTTGTAGCGCCATCGCTTACCAGTTCGGTATCACGCGTGAAGGGAAGAATGCGCGCAGCCTGCGTTTCATTGCCGTTGACGAAAGTTTCAGCAACCAGGATGAAGAGAAAGCCACTTACCTGATGGAGCTTTGCAAGCAATTGCATCTGCAATTGCTGGTGGTAACGCCAAGCGATAAGATCCAGATAGTGGAAGACTTCATTGCGCATGTGCATTTGGTGCAACGCGTGAACAACCGTCAAAGCATCCTGTACAATATGACGAAGAAGGAGCTGAAGGAGAAACAGGAAAAGAAGAAAAAGGTAAAAGCTACTTAAGGTCTGGCCGTCGCTCACCGGGAGGCGAGCGAGGTCACCTGGGGTATATATCAATCCCTCACCTGCACATGCTTCTCTATTTGCTCAAACGATGTCTGGGCCTGCTCGATCAAACCCTGGAATATCGCCGCTGCGGGTTTCCGCACAGCCTTGGAAGCGGATTGCCCGGCCCACATCGTAGCGAAATCCGTAAGGTCATTTTGTTGGGCAAAGCTTCTGATACTGGCAGTCAGGCTTTGCTGGTAAGGATAGGGGAGGGTAGGCAGGCCGGATGCTGAAATGGCCCGCATCAATTTATTTTCGATACCTCTGGCCCATCTTCCCGAAAAATTCTTTGTCAGGATGGCATCCCTGGCAGGTGCATTCTGGATACGATGCTTATGCGCATTGGGGGCTGAGCTTTCATGGCAGACCAGGAAGGCACTTCCTACCTGAACGCCCTGTGCGCCCAGCATCATGGCGGCCATCATGGTGCTGCCGTCACAGATGCCGCCGGCGGCGAGCACGGGGCGGCGGATAGCATCCACGATCTGTGGCACCAGGCTCATAGTGCCGATCATGGGAGGTAGCCCTTCGGTAATGAAAGTGCCGCGATGGCCCCCGGCTTCCGACCCCTGGGCCGTGATCACATCCACGAATTTATTGTCGAGCAGCAAAGCTTCTTCCACGCAAGTGGCTGTGCCGATCAGCCGGGAACCCCGGTTTTTCAGCGCCGCGATGAACTCATCATCTGGAATACCGAAGGTGAAGCTCACTACAGGGATCTTCTCACTGATCAATAGCTCGATCTGCTGATGGTAGGTGTTGAATTTCAGCATATCATATACCGGTGGCATATATGCGATCTCATTTTCGGATGCAAATCCGGTGAGGAATTGCTGCATGTCCGAAAAAGCCTGCTGATCTATTTGGGAAGGGATCGGGTGAACGAACAGGTTGACGGCGAAAGGCTTGTTGGTGAGTGCTTTTACTGCACGGATCAGGCTGAGGGTTTGATCAGCGTTGAGGCCGCCAACCGGCAGAGAGCCCAATCCGCCAGCATTTGAAATGGCTGCCACCATTTCAGGAGTGGTGATGCCGAGCATCGGGGCCTGCACCACCGGATACGTAATATTGAGCAATGAAGTGACCTTGTTATGCCATTTCATACAGATGAATTTAGGAGGAGAAAGGTTAAGCCTGCAAGTTACCAGATAATGGACAAACCCACAGATTTTAACTGTCTTACAATATTTGTGATAACGCTTCGTTTCTCCAATGATTGCGATTTGTCAAATAAATTTTTTTATTGACAATATGAATCATACTGTTAACCCTGGCTTGATAAATAAAAGAAATTGATTGTAACTTTAGAGGCCTACATCCTATGACCGGCTATTGCACGTGCAATACAGCTTAGGTGGGAACTAATCCATTATGCAGCAGGTATTTGAATTCTTTGAAAAACTACTGGATACATCCGACTGGCCACCACGCTGGCATTGCGGAAAATGGTCCGACTTTCATGGCTGGTTATTTATTATCAGCGACCTATTGGTTTGGTCGGCTTATTTTGTTATACCGCTGATCATTATCCGATATATTTCCAGGAGGCAGGATGCGAGATTCTTCAAACTCTATTTTTTCTTTGCAGGATTCATCCTTGCCTGCGGGGCTACGCACCTGATAGATGCTTTTGCCTTCTGGTACCCGGCTTACCGGTTGAATGCCCTGTTCCGTTTCGCTACCGGCGTGTTCAGTTGGGCCACGGTCATTTACCTGGTAAGGCTCCTTCCTGTCGCATTTTCGCTTCGCAGCTCCAATCAACTGGAAGCTGAAGTGGAAAACCGGAGACAGGCTGAATATAAGTTCAGGAACCTCCTGGAAGCGGCCCCGGACAGTATGGTGATCATGGATGAGAGCGGCGCCATCCAGTTGGTGAATGCCCAAACCGAGAAAATGTTCGGCTACGGCAGGGCCCAGATGATCGGCAATAATGTGGAAATGCTGATGATCTCGAAATTCGAGCGCCTGCTGGCCATTGGCCGTAGTTTGAGGGATGGGGCCGCCACGGCCGGTCCCGTGATGGAAAGGGTGGAATGTTTCGGGAAAAATGTACGGGGAGAACAATTTCCCATCGAGATAAGTTTAAGTCCTATGTTTACGGACGAAGGGCTGCTGCTGACGGCCACCATCCGGGATGTATCGGAAATGAAGCGGCTGGAAAGGGAGATCCGGGAGGCCAATAGTTCCCTTGAACGGAAAGTGCTGCTGAGAACGGCGGAGCTGGAGGTAAAAAACCGCGAGCTGGAACAATTTGCTTACGTAGCTTCGCATGACCTGCAGGAACCATTGAGAACTACCACCAGTTTTGTGGACCTGCTGCGTAAGCGCTATTACGGGCAGCTCGATAGCAATGCCGATCAGTACCTGGATTTTATCAGTCAGTCCTCCGATCGCATGAAAGTGCTGATCCATAACTTGCTCGACTATTCGAGATTGGGAAAAGAGAAAGAGCTCGTTACCTTATGTTGCAATGAACTGTTACAGGATGTGCTGCATGATCTGGACCAGAGTATTCGCGAAACCAATGCCGTGATCCACTCTGTTACCCTGCCGCAGATAACAGGATATAAAACAGAAATGAAACAATTATTCCAGAACCTGGTGAGCAACTCCATCAAGTTCAGGAAAAAAGACAGCGACCCGGCAATCGATATCAACGCGGTAAAAGAGAACGGGCATTGGACCTTTTCATTCAAAGACAACGGCATCGGCATCAATCCGACCTTCCATGAGAAAATTTTTGTGCTGTTCCAACGGCTGCACAAAAGATCTGATTACGAAGGAACAGGGATCGGCCTGGCCTACTGTAAAAAAATAGTTGAGTTACACGGAGGTAAGATCTGGGTGGAATCCCTGCCCCAACAAGGCAGCACCTTTTTCTTCACCATTTCAGAAACACAGTAGATTATGAAAGGAAAATTAAACTGCATCCTATTAATTGACGATGATGAGCCAACCAATTTTCTAAACAAAATGATCATCGATGAGGCCAGTTGCGCTGAAAATGTTCAGGTAGAACAAAGCGCTTCTGACGCCCTGGATTATCTTAAAACGGCCAATACCGAAAACCCGGATCCGGGCAACGGGCCTGACCTGATCTTCCTTGATATCAATATGCCGGCTATGGATGGCTGGGAATTCCTGGAAGAATATGAAAGGCTCACTCCTGAACAGAAGGCGAGAGTGATTGTGGTAATGCTCACTACTTCATACAATCCTGAAGATGAGCAGAAAGCCAAAGATCACAATATGATCGCGGAATTCAGGAACAAACCTCTCACACCGGAAATGCTGATGGACGTATTGCGGAAGAATTTTCCGGAAAAGTTCTGATCCGTCATCAGAGCGGCATCACGATCTTCAGCATGCATCCGGCCCCGGGGCTGCTGATGATCTCCATCTCGCCGTTCTGCATTTCCACCCTGCTGAGGATATTGTGCAGTCCGATGCCCTTTCCTTTTTTCCTTGGCTCAAATCCAATCCCATTGTCCTTGATGGTAAGATGAGTATGCTGCTGATCTGTTTTCAGCTCTATATCTGCCACACTGGCCCTCGCGTGCTTAACAATATTGTTCACCTGCTCCTGCACAATGCGGTAAATGATCAGCTTCTTGTTGTTGCTGAGGCTCTCCACATGCGGGTCATTGGCCCTGATCTTTATTTTAAGTCCGGGGGATACGCTCATATTCTCGATCATTTCCAGCAAGGCCTCTTTCAGGCCGATATCGCCCAGGGAAGGCGGTACCAGGTTCTTGGACAATGAGCGGATCTCATTGATGGCCCTGGAGATACTATCGTAACTTTTGTACAGGAGCTCCTTGCTGATATCGTCCTCATTGATGGCCATATCCACACAGAGTTTGGCCGTGGCGAGTATCTGGTTGATATTGTCGTGCAGCTCCAGCCCGATCTCCCTTCTTTCCTGCTCCTGCGTCTGGATGGTGATGCGGGTGATCAGCTTCTGCGTTTCGATCATTTCCTCCTGTTTTCTCTTTCTTTCCGTGATATCCAGCATGGCGCCGATCATCCGGTAAGGCTTCAGGTCGCGGCGGAGGATATACCCGCGGTCGTACACTGATTTGTATACACCGTCTGCCGTGAGGTAGCGGTATTCTTCCTCCCACTGATCTTCCCCCTCGCTGAGGCAGCGTGCGATCCGGTTCAGCACCCGTTCGCGATCATCGGGATGGATATTCTTATGATGCCAGGTAGTGGAAGGCTTTACTTTCGATGCCGGGTAACCGAAAGTATTGGTGATGCCTTCGTTCCAGGTGATCTGTTGATTGCTGAGGTCCCATTCCCAGATGGTATCGTTGGTAGCCTTGATAAGCGTATTGAAGCGCTCATAGTTCTCTACAACGGCCTGCAGGATCTTCTTTCTTTCGATGCTGTACTGGATGGACTTTGCCAGTAGCTTTTCATCGAAGTCGCCTTTTACCAGGTAATCCTGCGCCCCTTCTGTAATGGTCTGCAACGCGATCTGCGTATCTGCCAGGCCACTCAGCACGATGATGCCGATATGCGAAACATGCTCGTGCAACTGCTGAAAAGTGCTGATACCCTGACTGTCCGGCAAGGTAAGATCTAGGAAGATCAGGTCAGGCTGGTACTCATCGATGATGGGTATCGCTTCCGAAAGGGAATTGGCATGATGCAATGTCTGAACCTGTAAACGGGTAAGCCGGAGGTATTCATTGAATAGATAAAAGTCGCTCGGACTGTCTTCAATAACGAGGATGTGAAGAGGATGCGTTGAGTTGATCATAGTACCAGGTTGTGGTGTAATGTCGATCGTTGCCAAACATTGCCACCATTTACGGTTATTGCTAACCTTCAGTTTTCTTTCTTTTGTCAATAAATATCGCATCTCCGGCACAGGGCTGGGTACGGAAATACGGCTTCAGAGTGATGAACGCCCTCAGGATAAGGTTAGACGGAGAATTGCCTCGTACAATTGCAGGAAAAAGGTACTAAGATATTTTTTTAGAAAAAAATCGCATAGGTTTTTTTGTTTGCTGCCGCAGTTTTTGCAAATTGGTCCTGCATTCTCTGCAAGTGATTCGGATACAATCGATAGTGACGGAGCATGCAAAATTTATCCATTGCTACCCAAATCAAAAACAGTGAAAAGACCCTCTTCATCAACCCTCGGTAAGATCTTTTGGCGAACCATTCTGGCAGGCCTTATCTGGATGATCATCCATTGCTCATGGGCCACCATCGTGGGCTTGCGGGATTTTACGGGACAGGCGGATGTGGCCATCGTTCTGGGTAATGAAGTATACAAAGATGGTAGCCTCAGCCCCTGGCTCAGGGGACGGGTGAATGCTGCGCTTGTCCTTTACCGTAACAAACAGGTAAAAAAGATCATGGTAAGCGGAGGGGTGGGCGATTCCAAATTCCCCGAAGGGGATGGTATGAGAAATTACCTGGTACAACAAGGCGTTCCTGAGCAGGATATTTTCACGGACAATGAAGGGGATAACAGTTATCTCACAGCGAAGAATTTCATAGTCCTGAACCAACAGGAACATTTTCGGTCAGCCGTGGTGGTGAGCAGCTTCTTCCATGTGCTCCGCTGCAGGCATATCGTAAAGAAACTGGGTTTCGAAAACGTGGCCACCGATCATTCCCGCAATTATTACTGGAAAGATATCCTTTACCTGATGCGGGAATTCCCTGCCTTTTATAAATATATGCTGGTGTATTAATTGAGCCGTACTGCCGGTAAACGATAATGCTGGCCGTCCACTACGAATAGCTCATCGATCTCATAGCTCCAGTACCTGTGAAGGGGGGATTGTTGAAGGTAACGCTCTACATCGTCCTTGTCTTCGGCGGTGAAGGTGATCCACACACGCTGGGACTCCATGCTTACCACATACTGATCGATGATCCCTTTCTCGATCAATGTATTGATGTATACACGGTGGGAGGGGACCAGGGACGTAAAATCATCATCCATCTCAAAATGTATCGTAACCTGGTATTTCTTCATGACTTGATAACTATAACACTAAATAGCTAGAAAAGGTTCTATGGAAGCCTGCTACAATTTCCATTCCACTACCTGGTTGGCCCATTCTGTACGGTGAGGCGTGGTCACCTTGATGTAATTGTCTGTATACCCTTCCATCATGCCATTTTTATCAAACATCTCGAATAATACTTTACGGGTTTGACCTGCATGAAGTTGGGTGAAGTACTGCATTTTCATGTAAGAGAGATTGCGGAGGCTCTTATTGCGCTCATGCCTTACTTCGATAGGCACTACCGGCGTAATTTCCAGCGCTTTGGTATTGTCTCTCTCCGAGTAGGTGAAAACGTGGAGATAGGATATATCCATTGAATGGAGGAAGTCGAAGGTCTCTTTGAAATCCGCATCAGTTTCGCCGGGGAATCCAACGATCACATCCACCCCGATGGCACAGTGTGGCATCAGGGTCTTGATCAACTGAACGCGGTCTGCATATAATTCCCTTTTGTAGCGGCGACGCATCAGTCCGAGGATCTTATTGCTGCCACTCTGCAGGGGGATATGGAAATGAGGCATGAATTTGTTGCTGTTGGCAACATGTTCAATGATCTCATTGGTCAATAGATTGGGCTCGATGCTGCTGATCCGGTAGCGTTGGATGCCCTCTACCTGGTCCAGTGCTTTTACGAGGTCGAAGAAGTTCTCCTCATGTTTCTTGTTGCCATCGGCGCCTTTGCCGAAATCTCCCAGGTTCACCCCGGTGAGCACGATCTCTTTCACGCCTTCGCCGGCAAGGCGGGTGGCGTGTTTCACTACATTTTCAACATTGTCGCTACGGCTTTTGCCGCGGGCCATGGGAATGGTGCAGAAAGAACAATTGTAATCACAGCCGTCCTGCACTTTCATGAAAGTACGGGTGCGGTCGTTCCGGGAGTAAGAGGCATTGAACCCACTCACTTCTTCGATATCGCAACTGCAGATCAGGGCTGAATTGCCCTTGGTGAGCTCTTTCAGGTGCTGGCCGATATTGAATTTCTCGGCAGCGCCCAGTACCAGGTCCACCCCGGGGATCTCAGCGATCTCCTTCGGTTTCAACTGGGCATAACAGCCGGTGATCACCACCAGGCTTTCCGGCGATTTCCGGAGGATGCGGCGAACCAGGTGTCGGCATTCCTTATCGGCATTCTCGGTAACAGAACAGGTATTGATCACGTACACATCCGCCTGGTCCTCAAAAGCCCGTTTCTCGAAGCCATCCTGCTCCAGCATCCGGGCCAGGGTAGAGGTTTCGGAGAAATTGAGTTTACAACCCAGGGTATGAAACGCGACTGTTCTTTTTGTTTCCATCAGGCGGCAAAGATAGGAAAGTCTGTGTTTTGCCGTTAAATTGCACAAAACAGCTTGCATGAAGTCGCAAAAAGGTACCTGGGTGATCCTGTTGGCCGCTTTCATCTCCTCGATGGTAGCCATATTCGTCAGCAATCACCGCAGACAGGAAAAAAAGGAAAAGGCCAGGCAGGAACAGCGAGACAGACCAACGGAGAACAGGAGGGACAATGATACGGGACGGCGCGATCCGTCCAGGCCGCCCAGTGATGAGCCTACCCGTATCGAAGGATTCAACCGCCGTACCGAAAAGCTGATCTTCACCAAACATGCCCGCTGCCGGATGGGTTGCCGCCATATCGATGAAGCGGAAGTGAGGGATATCCTCCTCAATGGCCGCATCAACCAACGCAAGAGCGAGCCCGCCGCCAGGCCCGATCCCAAATATGCCCTGGAAGGCAAAACGAAGGATGGACAGGAAGTGCGGATCATCTTCGCTCCTTCGGACAGGGGAATGGTGGTGATCACCGTCATCGACCTCGATACCGAATGGCCATGCGATTGCAAATAAGTTAAAACCCGTATAAGGATCGCTCACATTGGCAGCTATTCGACCACGAGTATTATATTTACGTTTTCGACCCTGATGAAGTATCTGCTATTACCCATCAAAGGCCTCTATTTCCTCTATGCCGCGATCGTTTTCGTTGCATTGATGCTGTTGGTGTTCCCCATCGTGATCATCGCATCCTTCTTCGGAAAGATCAAAGGAGGCAATTTCATTTACCGGCTCTGCGCCTTCTGGGCAGATACCTGGTTCTTCCTCGCCGGCATCAGACATCGCAATTTGTATGAATACCCGCATGATAAAAAACAACAATATATTTTTGTCGCCAACCATATTTCGTACCTGGATATACCCGTTATCGTGAAAACGGTCCGCCAGCCTGTCCGCATTCTGGGGAAGGCTGAAATGAGCAAAGTGCCCGTATTCGGGTTCATTTACCGGAATGCGGCCGTAACGGTGGACAGGTCCAGTGCAGAGAACCGCGCCAAGAGCGTGCGTGTGCTCAAATCCGCCATCAGGAAAGGCATTTCCATTTTCATTTTCCCTGAAGGCACTTTCAATGAATCGCATGAGCCGCTCCGTAGTTTTTACGATGGCGCTTTCAAGATCGCCATAGAAACACAAACGCCCATCAAACCGATACTTTTCCTCGACACCTACTCGAGACAGCATTACAAAAGTATTTTTTCACTGAACCCCGGCAGGAGCCGGAGTGTTTACCTGGAGCCGGTTCCCGTGGCAGGGCTCACTACCAAAGATCTTCCCGCATTGAAGGAAAAAGTGTTCAATCTCATGTCCGACGCGCTAAGGAGATACAAGGTTGAATGGATCCACTGAAAACCCAATGTTCTGACTTACATTTGAATCTTGTTTGCTGAAGTGATCATACCATTGGCCTTACCCAGGAACTATACCTGGAGCGTACCTGAACGGTTCCGTGACCAGGTACGGCCCGGCGTCCGTGTGGAAGTGGTGCTGGGAAAGAACAAGAAATATGCTGGCGTGATCCGCTCCCTGCATCATGAAATGCCACAGGCCTTCGAGCCCAAAGAAGTGCTCAATGTGCTGGACGTGGAACCGATCGTATTTCCCCATCAATTACAGCTCTGGCACTGGATCTCCCAATATTATATGTGCTCCGAAGGCGAAGTGATGGCCGCTGCATTGCCCTCGCATTTTAAACTAAGCAGTGAAACCACCATCGTGTTCAATGAGGAGTACGGAGAGGATTTCATGGCCCTTGACCATGATGAGTTCCTCGTTGCCGAAGCCCTTCTCATCAAAAAAGAACTGAAAGTACCGGAAGTACAGCAGGTGCTGGACTCTTCGCATGTATATCCCGTTATCAAAAGGTTGATTGAGAAAAAGGTCTGCTCCGTTTGGGAGGCATTGAAAGAGACCTATGCGCCCAAAAAGGAAACCTTCGTGATGCTGAACAATGCATACGATAACGAGGACGCGCTTGCTGATCTGTTGAATGAGGACAAAAAACTGCAACGAGCCGAAAAACAAATGGAGCTGCTGCTTAGTTATCTCCACCTGCAAAAAACACAGGGAGAAGTCACCAAATCCGAGCTCCTCAAAAAAAGCGGTGCCTCCGATGCGCAGCTCAAAGGCCTTGTAGACAAAAATATCCTCTGGCTGGAAAAACGTCAGATAGACCGGCTGCTCTATCTCCCAAGAGATATCAATATCGATTTCACGCTTACCCCCGCACAGGACCAGGCCTATGAACAAGTGTTGCAGTGCCTGGAGCAGAAGCCCGTCACCCTGCTGCATGGCGTTACCGCCAGCGGCAAAACGCAGGTGTATATCCGCCTCATCGAAAAAGCGATCCGCCAGGGCAAACAGGTGCTCTACCTCTTGCCGGAGATAGCGCTAACGAGCCAGATCATACGAAGATTGCAGAAACATTTCGGAGGTTATATCGGCATCTACCATTCCAAATTCAATCAGAACGAAAGGATCGAGATATGGAACAAGGTGAAGACGGGAGAGTTGAAAGTGGTGCTGGGCGCCAGGTCTTCCATCTTCCTGCCGTTCACGGACCTGGGGCTGATCGTGATCGATGAAGAGCATGATCCCAGCTTCAAACAACAGGAGCCCGCTCCCCGCTACAATGCGCGCGACGCAGCCATATACTACGCCTCCCTTTTCAAAGCGAAAGTTTTGCTGGGCAGTGCCACGCCTTCCGTGGAAAGTTATTTCAACGCGCAGCAGCAGAAATATGGATTTGTGGAATTGAATGAGCGGTTCGGCGGCGTGAAGATGCCCAGTATCGAACTGGTGGATATCAAAAAAACGCCGAAGGTCAACAAGGAGAAAGTGATCCTGACACCCGATCTCAAGGCCGCTATCCAGCGCTCTCTCGACGCCGGCAAACAGGTGATCCTTTTCCAGAACAGGAGAGGCTATAGCCCTTACCAGATCTGCCAGACCTGCGGATGGATACCCCATTGCAAGTTCTGCGATGTAAGCCTCAATTTTCACAAGAACACCAATAAGCTGCATTGCCATTATTGCGGCACCGTATATCCCCTCGTGTATACCTGCCAGGCATGCGGCAATCATCATTTCCTGCAACAGAATTTTGGTACGGAAAGGATCGAAGAGCATGTGGAAGAGCAGTTGCCCGGGGTGAAAGTGGCCAGGATGGATGTGGACAGTGTGCGTGGCAAAACAGCCCATGATAGCCTTATTCAGCAATTTGAACAACAGCGCATACAGATACTGGTGGGAACACAGATGGTAGTGAAAGGACTTGATTTCGAGAATGTGAACCTGGTAGGTGTGCTGGATGCTGATAGCTTGCTCAGCTTTGCCGATTTCCGTGTGAATGAACGGGCCTTCCAACTGATGGAACAGGTGAGTGGCAGGGCTGGTAGAAAGGATGGCGAAGGTCATGTGATGATACAGGTGGCGCAGATGGCGCATCCTGTGCTCCAATATGTGCAGCAGCATAATTATTCCGCCTTCTTCAAAACGGAGATCGAAGCGAGGAGACAATTCTTCTATCCGCCCTTCTCGCGCATCATATTGCTCACTTTCCGCAACAAATCAAAGGAACTGGTAGACGGTGCAGCCAGGCAACTGGCGGAGTATCTGAAACCGCAGTATGGACCTTATATGGTGGGGCCGGCGGAGCCGGTGGTCAATCGTATCAGGAATCAATACCTGATGGAACTGATGTTCAAATTGCCGAAAGACTCTGCATTGATACAACAATGCAAGCAACAGATCCAGGACCAGATAGCGGTACTTCATCACGACAAACGTTATCGCAGCGTTGTGATCATTCCCGATGTGGATACACAGTAGTTC
>JAGIAP010000172.1:0-2398 GCA_017744805.1 Chitinophagaceae bacterium
CCGATGATCCGCGCAGACCTGCCGGGAAGCGCCAATTGCTGGTCCCTGGTCAACTGGCTCACCAGCTTTACCTGTTCACTATCGTATCCGTATAAGCGAAGGAATTCTTTGAAGCCTACCCTGAAGATATATGCGCCATCCGTTTCGCCCGGAAGGTTCAGTACCAGGAGCCGCCCCTCCCCTTGCTGTCTTTCAATATATCGTTTCATGGCAAGCACCGTATCGGAGGCTTTTTTCCAGTTGAGATTATTCTCTTCCAGCAATGCCACCTGCACAACCAGGAATAACGCCACCATAATCACCTGTTGCTTTGCCTTCGAAAAAAGATGCATCAGCGTAAAGGCCATCAGGCCACTGAGAAAGATGGAAGGGAGATATAAGAAACGATCGCTTTCGGAGGTCCGGGTGCTTACGCCTAACCACATCGGCACCAGCATCGCAATGGCTAAACAAGCCAATTGTGTATAGAGAAACCTTCTTGCCCCCATATCATTTTTCGTTCTTCTCCATACCGTGTACAATGCACCTGCACCTATCAGCAATACTGAAGCAAATGCGATCATCATCCATTGGCTATTATCCGAAGGAGGCAGCAACACCCTGCCAGCCGATTTCAACATGACCAGCATGGTATCAAGGCTTGCTCCCTGGAAAAAACCGGCCCCATACCCTCCAATAAAAGCACCAGACACAGCGATGCGCAACCCGGCATGCAGGCCAAAAGTAGCAGCCAGCACCAGCAATATCTTACCCATCTCTTTCCGCGAAGCGCCCATGATCAGCAGTTGTGCCCCCACCAAAAGAGGCAGGATGATGATGGTCTCATAGGCCGCCAATCCCAGGAAATAACATAGAGCAATAAGCGAAATTTTGGTTACCGGCTTCCAGTGGCTCACTAACGCCAGCATGGCCCCGATGGCGAAAGATCCGGCCATCAATGCCCCTCGCCCCAGGATCCAGGCTATGGCTTCGTTATGGAATGGATAAGTAAGAAAGATGAGTGCTGCTAGTAACGGCATCAGTTCCATTGTGCCTGCAGAGCTGGTGCGCATTTTCGATATTTTCCGGCAATACTGCATCAGCATCACGGCATTCAGGGCATGCAGCAAAACCTGGAACAAATAATAAGGAAGACTATTAAGTTTGAAAAGGCGGTAACTGAGCCAGAGTGTAATATCGGATAATGGACGAAAGAAGCCATCCACATTCAATTCCTGCTGTACACCGGTCTTCCACAGCACCAGGTGATCATCGCTGAGAAAAGTATTGCCCAATACCGGTAAGTACAGGATACTGGCAATGGCAGCAAAGACCAGCCATTGCAGGTACCATTTCATGTTCAGGAAGCGTTGCACTCCTCCTCTGTTCTCTACCGTAATTTGATTGGATGGCGTTGCATGCATCAGCAGCAGGAATATGCCCTCAAGATATGGGATATTCCTGTTACTTCAGCTCCTTCGCCAGGGCCTGCGCCACTTTCTGGTGGGCCACGGCCCTGAAATGTCCATCGAGGATATAGAAATCTTCAGGTTGCAGGATGCTGGCCACATCGATCACTTTCACTGCATTTCCGAAATGCGAACTATAGGCAGGGTCCTTCAACAAGGTCTCCACCGCGTTCTTGAAATCGTTATTGCGATGCTCTACATCGATGCCTTCAAACACCAGCACTTTTGTTCTCTGAAAATTCAGGGGGAAATCTTTCAAGATATCCAGGAACATTTTTGCATCACGCGGATACTCTATCGGCATGCCGATATTGGAAGGTGGTTTACCCATCATTTTCTTCAGGGTTTCCTTCGCCTGGTATTTGGAAGCGAGCACAAAGAATTTGCCCGGGAAATATTTCTTGTTCCACTCGTTCTTGAAACGGAGGGAATCGTAGGAAGCCTGCGACGATATTTTCAGCACATGGTTATTGCCGAGGTAGGCAGTATTCTCCTCATTGTCGTTGGAGCAGTACTGGATCACCAGGTATTGCACATTGGACGTGTCGAGGGTCCTGTATCGCATTAGTTCCCGCGCCGTTCCGAAGGAGCTCATGGCCGCATTCAGGGTGCGCTTACCCGTTATCTTCTCCAGTTGTGCGGGAACCGCCTGATCCTGGTCTACTCCCCAGCCCATCATATAGGAATCTCCCAAACAAATGATCTCAGGTTTTACGAGGGACGAATCATCATCCCTGAATCCACGGCTATTGGCCGTGAACTTGTTGGCAAACTCCACATTGGAGAAGGTGCAGGTATTATTGGGAATGAGGTTATAATAAAAGTCTTTGTCGTACTCACTGCATTCCGGAACAATCTGGATCACCTGCCCGTAATTATGCGCATACAACCATTTGAAACCAGTTCTGAAACTGCCGGGGATCTTCTCCGGTTGCTTTACCCATGAAGCG
>JAGIAP010000172.1:2408-4817 GCA_017744805.1 Chitinophagaceae bacterium
GGAGACGATCACTGCCAGTACGCCGAGGCTGATCCAGGCAGTGGGACGACTTTTCTTGCTTTTGATGAAGATGAGGTCCAGCAGCAGGGCCAGTACCCACCATACGATCGTGAGCGTGGTGAGCACACTGGTGAGGCTCTCGTAAAAGAGGACGCCATTGGGAGATGATTTGGTCAAAACCACCCCGAGGATCTTCACCACCAGTACGATGATGATCACCACAAAAAGCCTTTGAACTGATTTCTTGATCATGTGAATGATTGTCTGGTTAAGGTTTTACCACACGTTCTCCAGGCTCTCTTTATCGTAGGTGAAATTCCTTTCTTTGAAATAGGTGGCGGCGCCTGCCTTCATCTGCACGTTCTTGTTCTTGGTGAACAGGCGGCTGATAGCAGCTATCGGTAACATGAATACGAAGAATACGATGCTCAGGATCACTTTACTCATCACGTATCCCATGCCCTGTGCCAGTTTCATCCAGGCCCAGTGGATCCCCTTCGCCAGGGAAGGAATGAAGAGGCCGATAGCGCCGAAAATAGCGGCTGCCAGCAGCAGGTAATTATTTTTTGAAAGCCAGAAGAACACACCACATGCAAGCACCAACACAAGGATGGTCTCCAGCACTTTGGCCCTACTGGTATCTACAGAATTGCTCATATTGTTAGAATAAAGTGTAAATAAATGGAGCGATGGCAGATCCTCCGCCCAGTACCAGCAAGATACCCAGCAGCAACAGGATCACGATCAGTGGAGCAAGCCACCATTTCTTTCTTGCCTTCAGGAATTTCCAGAGATCTTTTAAGAAGTCCATTGTATGATTTTTTAAGTGTGTTGATTAGTCGAGCGTGAATTCATTTTTCCAATCGTCCTTTTCAAGCCATTCAGGCTGTTTCTTTTTATCGAAAAGGAAATTGCCTACCACCAGGTAATCCATATCGGTACGCATGAAGCAGCGGTATGAATCTTCGGGGGTATTCACGATAGGCTCCCCACGCACGTTGAAACTGGTGTTCACCATCACGGAGTACCCGGTTTGTTTTTTGAATGCCTGGAGCAATTTGTAAAAACGGGGATTGGTCTCTTCATGCACGGTTTGGATACGTGCAGAGTAGTCGATATGCGTGATGGCGGGGATATCGCTGCGCAGGAAATAGAGTTTATCCAGCAGGTTCTTTCCTTCGAAGGAGGCCGGGTAAGGGATACGGCGTTTTTCTTTCACCGGTTTCACCATCAGCATATAAGGAGAGATATCTGCATGCTCGAAATAATCGTTCACATCTTCTGCAGGAACAACGGGGGCAAAGGGACGGAAGCCTTCCCTGTACTTGATCTTCAGGTTGAGCTTTTTCTGCATCTCCGGGTTGCGGGCATCTGCTATGATGCTCCTGGCGCCGAGTGCGCGCGGTCCGAATTCCATCCTGCCCTGGTGCCATCCGATCACATTCCCTCCGGCAATAAGCGCAGCTACTTTCTCTACCATCGCTTCTTCAGATCCGAATCGCTCGAAGTTTGCATTGTATTTGCGGGCGGTGGTGAGGATGTCCTGGTCTACGGTTTCCGTGCCGAGGTAGGAGCCTTTGAGGGCATCCATTTTATTGGGATCTACCTGGCGTTGGTTACCGAAATAAATATAGTTGGCTGCATAAGCGGCGCCGAGCGCTCCACCTGCATCTCCCGCTGCCGGTTGAACGAAGACCTGTTTGAAGATCTTTGCATCGTCCAGTTTTCCGTTGGCCACACAGTTGAGGGCTACACCGCCAGCCATGCAGAGATACTCGGCGCCGGTGAGTTTTTTGGCTTCGCGGGCCAGGTTGAGCACCGCTTCCTCCGTTACTTCCTGGATGGCCAGTGCAAGGTCGCAATGGTGTTGTTCCAGTTGTGATTCGGAAGCGCGGCGCGGGAATCCGAAAAGCTTTTCCCATTTATCATCGTACACCATCCGGAGGCCGGTGGCATAGTTGAAATATTGCTGATCGAGGAAGATGGAGCCATCTTCCTTGAGGTCTACCAATGTTGACTTGATGATGTCCACATATTTCTTCACTTCGGGAGAGCCATGATTGCCGTAGGGGGCAAGGCCCATGAGCTTGTACTCCCCGGAATTCACTTTGAATCCGCAGAAATAAGTGAAGGCAGAATACAGGAGGCCGAGTGAATGCGGGAAATCCAGCTCTTTGAGGATGGTGAGCTTATTGCCTTCACCCAAACAGATACTGGCGGTGGCCCACTCTCCTACTCCATCGATGGTGAGCACGGCGGCGCGCTCGTAGGAAGAAGGATAGAATGCGCTGGCGGCATGGCTGAGGTGATGCTCAGGGAAGAGCAGTTTCACTTTCTTCCTGTCCACTTTTTCGATGCTGTCCAATGCTTCCCAGATCATCTTTTTCAGGAAAAGCTTTTCCTTGATCC
>JAGIAP010000172.1:4827-11212 GCA_017744805.1 Chitinophagaceae bacterium
GCGGACGCCCTTGGGCGCATACGCGTAATAAGTTTCGAGAAGACGTTCAAATTTGAGGAGGGGCTTGTCGTAGAACACTACTGCGTCCACATCGTTGATGGAGCGGCCTGCGTATTCGAGACAAAAGCGTGCTGCGTTGACCGGGAAAGCGGGATCGTGCTTTTTCCTGGTGAACCTTTCTTCTTGTGCTGCTGCGATCACTTCCCCATTCTGAATTATGGCCGCAGCGGAATCATGGTAAAATGCGGAAATACCTAGGATTGTCATATTGTTTTCTATTTAGGGGATATGGATCATCCATTGGTTGGCGTGGTCCGCCGGTTTTCCGTAAAAAGATTGGAAGTAAGAAGTAAGGAAATCGGAAAAGTTGACTTCGGTAGGGATTCGAGCGACGAAGCTATTACATTTTTTTCGTTCATGCAATAGTTTCGTCGCCCGATCGCAAACTTCATTTATCCTTTACCTCATGAGGTACATCTTTCCATAGCCATTGGTGAAATATTTATCGGTATTATCGGCTTCCGACTTGTATTTCTCCATTTTCTTGCCATTCATGGTAGTTACTACCCTGTAGAGATACACACCATTGGCCAGTTTCTGGCCGTACTGGTCTGTACCATTCCACTTGAACTCAGTGATATTCCTGCCTATATGTAAGGGCCCCAATTCATCTTTGGTGATCTCCCGTACGATCTTACCTGTAACGGTCAGGATCTGGATCTTGATATTGGTGGGTATCTCACTGCCGGTAAGCGTGAACACGAAGGCAGTAGAGGTACTGAACGGATTCGGGTAGTTGAGCAGGTTCGAGATCATCGGTTTGGAGATGATCCGGAATGCCACACGGTATTCCAGGGTACCTGCCCTGTTGCCGCTCTTATCTTTGGCTTTGATGGCCAGCTCGTACTCATCGCCCTCTGTCATATTGGACGATACCAATTGAGGGAAGAAATCGATGGTGGCCGTATTATTGGCGCCACTGGTTGCCGGCGTGAAGCGGAGGGTATCATTATCGAAATAATAATCCTTTGTATTTCCATCCGGGAATTTCAACTGTACGGAACCGATAGTAGTATCGTTCAGCAGCATGAACTTCGCTTCATCCTTCAGTTTGATCTGGATATGTGGCTTGGAAGAAACGATATCCCTGTTGATGATACGCACTCCGTCGAACGTAACATCCAGTAGCGGATTGGTATTATCCGGCCGCACGTAGAAGTCGCGGAACAGGATATTATTGAAGTGGTATTGTTCCGGCTGTGCAAAATCCGGGTTGATATCCAGCACCAGTGTGTTGTTGCCGGGGAAATCCCTGGTGTCTATCTGGAAGCGGACCAGAGCTGTGTCGCCACCTCCCAGGTCTTTGGCTTTGGGAACGATGATATTCCTGGTAACATTATTCCTGTCTATCACATTCACTTTTACCAGGAGGCTGTCTGCAAATTTGGTTTGTGTGAGGTTCTTGAATGGCATTGTAACATTCAACACTTCACCTACATCCACCGTATCGCGCGTGGTATAACCGAGGTTGGGCGAAAGCGCTCCTTCCGGCACAGGGGTATACAATACATTCCAGTAACGGAGTTGGTATGGAGAGTTGATATTGATGGAATCTGCATTCCTCATGCGCAGGCGCAGGAAAGGATACAAACCAGCATCAACGGTGGAGATATCAAAATCCTGCTGGTTCATTCCGATCTCATACAACGGTGTTTCAGTGCCATTTTTATTCACTCCGATCACTTCAATATTCACATGGTCAGTGGAAGGGCTTTCGAGTGATTTACCTCTCCACATCACTTTATGCCATGCTTTGGCAGGGCCGAGGACGGGTGAGCTTACATATCCGACGGTATCAGTAGTGCTGAACTTGGTTTTGAGGATGTACTTTCCGAATACACCTGTGGTGCTCGCCATCCACTGCGGTGTGTAAGCTGGCGTATTCTTCTGCCAGATGCCTGCCCATGAGCCTGCGGTGTTCATGGTATCAGCCTGGGTGAAGCCTACCTGCAGGAGCCTGTCGTACAAAGTATTTCCCGCTGTAGAGTCGGCTTTCCAGTTCTTAGGCAGGATGCCGGGTAAAGTAGCGTCTACACTGCGCGCCACAATGATAGATCCATCCGGAAGCGAAGCCAGGAATTTCACCATCTGGTTACGGGAAGATTTATTGGTATACGAGAACTCGAAATTGTATAACCTGCCTGGTCCGCATGCAGCATTGGCATTGGCGCTTCCCATATAATTCAGGTTATTGCCATTGGCATCCACGTTCACCCATGGCTTCAGTGTTTTGGGATCGATGATATTGAAGATAACGGAGTTGCCCAAACAGGCACTGGTGATCACCGGCTGATCGTTCAGGAACACGGCATAATCCCTGTCTTGCCCACCAGCATTCGGCCATACGCCCGTATAGATATCGATCAGGTTCTGCGTTTCAGTGAATTTCCATTTGCGATCTGCATCCAATTCCAGGCTAACAGGCATGGATTGGAGATGTTGGAAATAATGGTCCTGCCCAAAGCCTGTATTGAAACCAGCCATGAAAGTGAAGGAAGATGTATTCCACTGGTAATTGTTATCGCCTGCCGGAGGTACCGTGGCCACCCGCCAGTAGTAAACAGTGCTATCGAGGAAGGAAACACCCGGTGTGAATTCCAATACACCGCCTGATGCGGTGATGGTCTTTGATATTTTGAGATTGGAATTGAAATTCTTTGTAGTATCCATTTCCATCACATACTGTCTCAACTGGCTGAAAGGGTTGGCAGTTGACGCGTAGAATTTGGTATTTGGATCGTACACGATGCTCAGGTCGAAAGGATAGGATGGCCTGGCTTCTTCTTCATAGATGAAGAATTCTTTGTAAGCCGAGTTATTGGTCTCATCCGTTTCAACGGTGGTATTGTCTGCATCGAGGGTAACATAGATGCGGTTGCGGCCTTTGTCGCGGGTAGCTACGATGGGCACATCAAAGCTCAGGGAGTCTGCCCACATGATGCCTCTTCTCTTTTCGCGGTAGAGGGTTTGGTAGGTATTGTCGGGCAGTTGTCGTCTCACTTCCACCACAATCGAATCTTTCAGGGCCCTTCCGATATTCACCATTTTCACTTTCAGCTTGAAGGAGCTTTCTGCAATGGAGATGAAAGAAGGTGTTACCAGGATGCCGGATTCCTCCATCACATAATCGGGCTTATCGCTACCATGAAGGAACACAGCGGGGTCACCGTGCAGGGTGATCTGTTCGGCATGCATCCTTGCATAATAATCACCTGAGTTATTGAAGAGATCTTTCAGTCCATCACGATTGATCTCACCGATGGATTTCCCATAATCCTTATGACAGATCTCTGCATAGAAATTGGTAAGGAAGAGGTTCAGGTAACTTACCACGCCCAGGTGCGTACTGGCGATGAAGCCGATGGCGCCCCTGTTCTTGGCCAGTGTGAATTTTTCGGAGAGGGTTTCGGTAGTCACCAACCTGCCTGCGGAATAGGTAAAGAAGTTGCCTGCGTTACATCCATTCACGCAGAAGAGGGGGTATTTTCCCTGGTTATTATAATTGTAAGGATTATCGATATTGAACTCGAGCGTAGTGGACGAAGAGTGGCCGAAATAGGTCAGCAGGCTGATCCCTTCGTTGAACAGACTGGACAGGTAGTCCGATGTCAATTGCTCTACCGAATTGGTGCTCACTTTACAGAAGGTGGATACTTTTCCACCGAATAATGTATCGGCAATGATATTCTTGTAGGCGGCCATATAGTTACAGAGCACCGAGCCCAGGTAAGGCTCACTGGAACCGGTAACATGCACCACGTTCTTCATCCATTCCCTTCCTTCGATGGTTTGGGGCGCATTCTTTTGAATGGCTTCATGCTCCTTCACCTTGTTGAGATAATCTTCCACTTCAGCCGGATATACTACAGACAGCCTGCCAATGGGCGTCAATGCAACCGGATTGCCTGAAAACCCTGCTGACATCAGGTTATCCGAACCCGGGTATCCCCAGGTGGGCACCAGGTTCAACTTGTCTGCATTTTGATTGGCTGAGTTACTGACATAATCAGTGTACACCACTCCTTTTCCGATGAGGAATACATATTTCGGGGGGGCATTGAGGTGAGTACGGGCATATTCCAGGAAGTTCCTCACTGCCTGCGGATTCTTTCTGGCCCCAAAGCCGAACTGATCCACCAGTTGATCGATATCCGCCAGTGTTACCCTGTATCCCCCACCCTGGGCCGATTGCCTGTATTGACGGTAGTCTTCCACAGGATTGTTCCCATTGGCCCCATTGAAGAGGAGAGAGTTGGAAATGATGATATAGTTGTTGTCGGGCGCCGATGCAACGTAGTTGACAAAATCCTTCCTCTGAAGGGTATTGATATTCGTATAATCGGCAGCGGTAGTAGAGGCCATTACGAAATGTGTTTCCGTATTGGAGGCAGGTACTTCAAACCTGTATTTTCCACTGACTACCTGTGCCAGGTATTTTATCTTATTGGTAAGGTCGATCAATACCGGAGTTTGCGTACCTGCTTTGAAATTAGTGATCTCAAAGAGCGAAGGGCTGCTTTTGGCTGGCCAAACAAATTCAAAGAAAGCCAGGTTATTGAAATTGAAACTGCGGGGGTAATTGATCTCGAAGAAAGAGGTTACATAACGATCCGTCGATATCTGCGAGCTGTTCTCAAACCGAACGGGAATGGACGCCGCATTGAGCAGGGATACATTTATATTGACTGTTCTTTTGATATCGTTGAAATAATCCATCGTAACCTCATCTACCGTGGAGCCATTTATGAGGGCCCGGACAGAGCGTTGGTTCTGGGCATTGCCGGTAGCACCGTAAGAAAAAGTGGACTGCGGCGCAGGGCCAGTGGTATAGGCCTGGAGAGAAGAGATGGTAACCTGTTTGGCAGCAGTTGGATATATTTCTGACGAAGATCGGAACTCTCCCTGATCATATGTGCTCAGGTAAACGTATTCCGGTAACACTGATGCATAACCGGGATTCCATCTTTCTGTAAAATAGTTCCCGAAAGTATACATGAAGAAAGGCTCGGCATTGAGCGAGCTGGTGGAGGCGTTGTTGGTGCCGAGCACCACCATATATGGATTGGCCGTATTACCTGCCGTGATGAAATAAGCGGCAGAATCACCAAGGAGACTCACCTTGTCTGTATGTTGAAAATTCGGGTTCCTGTAAAATCCTTTATCATATTTCCCGTCCATTTTCTGACCGAAGAAGTCGATGTATCCGTTAACAGGAAGGGGGCCTGAAGTGACTGAGGGCATGAAAGGGACCTGCTCACCGTTGCGCCAGAACTCAAGGTTCTCTACCGGCACATTATCCAGTCCAACGGCGGCAAGGGCGGCCTGTGAAACACGGTGCATGCCCGTTTTTCCGATCTTGAACTTGTAGTAGGGCTGCCCGTATCTGATCCATTCATTGTTGTAAGTCTGTGCAGCAAGGTTGAAACCTAGCAATACCAACAACAGCGTTAAAAAATTCCTCATATAGTTATTTTTCCGGGTGTTCGAATAGGGTCGGGAATATGAAAATTATTTCTGTTTTTTCTTGAGGTCAACTTTCAGGGAGAACACGTGTGTGTACAGCGGGTTCGATTGATTGGCCAGGTTGGTGAAGGCGTAATCGATCTGCACATTGCTTATTTTGAATCCTGCACCTGCGCCTGGCTGGTAGATCCAGATCTTTTTCTGGTTGGTTTCGTCATTATCGTCCAGGGCGCGCTGGAAATTGTTGATGCCTGCGCGCACAAAGAACACATCACGGTATCCCAGCTCCAGGCCTACACGTGGGTCTACGCTCACAGCACTGGTGGAGATAACGGTATTCCTGCGGCCATCGAACGTGAGATCGAAATTGGCTTCGGTCATCAGTTTGAGACTTTTGCTGAGGTTGAAATAGTAAGCGCCGCCCACGATCAGTTTGGGGGCGGTGAGCTCGGTTGATTTGACAGGGATCTCGTTATTGGTAACGTAGAATACTTCCCTCATTTTTTCGTTGAGGCTGAAGCTCCAGGCGTTGAAAGTGGTGGTAACATCGCGCGCCATGATACCGAGCCTCCATTTCTTATCGATCACCTGCAGGCCGGCATCGAAACCGAACCCCCAGGCCGTGGCGAAATCGCCTGCTTTCCGGTGGATCACTTTGGCATTACCGCCGATATTGATCTGGCGGTCGCCCTTCATCTTTATGGTTTGCGCCATGGAGAACATGAAGGCATAGTCTGCGGAGGAGAAGGTTTGGATATTGCTGAAGTTGATGGTACCGTCAGATTCCACCAGGAAGATGGTATTGGGGATATCGTCAACGGCAAACCGAAGAAGGGAGATGCCGATGACCCGCTTATTGTCC
>JAGIAP010000172.1:11222-11456 GCA_017744805.1 Chitinophagaceae bacterium
CCTTGAGCGGCAGCACGAGAGTGCCATAGTCGTACTTTCCGATGCCCGCGAAATATTCTGCGTGCATGAGGTTGAGTTGCGGATTGTCCTTCACCTGAACCAAACCGGCGGGGTTCCAGTAGGCGGCCGTTCCATCGGCAACGGATGCGATCTGCGCACCGCCCATAGAGAGCCCCCTGGCACCGGCGCCGATATTGAGGAACTCATTGGAATATTTGCGGAACTGAGCTTGCA
>JAGIAP010000173.1 GCA_017744805.1 Chitinophagaceae bacterium
CTGTCCTCCTTCAAAAGCGCCGGATCGATGGCTTTCAGTTCTTCTTTCCTGGTAGACCAGGTGAACCAGAAAATAAGCAAGCCGGGGATATTCGTGATCAGCGATACAAACAGGATATCGAGGCCCCGGGCCTGGTCTGTAAGCAGGAATACAAGATTGAATATTGTCCAGCAAAGCCAGTATGTAGTCCACAAACAGATATTGATCACTAAAGGCTTGATATCCGCGATGATATAATCATAATCTTTGGCTGAATCCTCATAGATCCGGGCGCTGATCACAGACGTGACCAGGAATAACCCGGCGAAAATAAGGAATCCGGTTTTGTAAGATACGATCAGATCACCTTTCTGATAATCACCATTGACCAGGAAAATGAAAATGATGAACAAGGTCAGGAAAGAAATACATGCCACAATATAAGGTCTCATAAAAGGAGTTTTTACATACAGGGCTTATCCAAATTTACCTCTTTTCACCAGAAAATAGAAGGTAAGCCTTGAATGTCTTTTCTCCGTCAATTGAAATTCCAGTTGATCAGTGGGAGTTTTCGTTTGGAATTCTCGTTCCATAACCCGATCTGTACTCCTTTCAGGTGTTTGCATTTATTCACCAGCCCGATCTGCAAACCGGTCCCTTTGATGCTGCTATTTCCGAAGCTGGCAATGGCCAGTCCACGGAATTGCTCTATCCGGTTGTACAACCCCGTGATGCATACGCCATCCATTACGGTCAGCATGCACCAGAGACCATTGATGGATGCGCCACGAACCAATCCGGGACCCAGGAGGCCGCCCCCACTAAGGCTTACGCCATATATTTTGTCTACAGCTTCTGAATAGGAAACCGTGTCCGGCATATTTTTCAGGTTTCGGGTTGAGTCGCGGCGAATGAAAGGCATATACACGGTGAATATTGCAGAAAGTATATCTGCATTCAGGTTCAGGCCTGTTATCCGCACTGAGTCCCTGTTCAGTCCGAAAGTTTGGATACCGATGTTGAGCCCGTTGATCTCCCGGGCGCGTGAGGGAGTGAACCATACAACATCCCGTCGGTTGGCAGGATAGGGCGGAGGGCCGTCGATAGCAATACCATCTTCACAATCCAGCGAAGCATTTTCGTTGTAGTAGAAAGCTTTATTGCATTTCAGGAAAATGAAGGATACCGTTTTACCATGAAGGAAGTTGACCAGCTCAACGGTTGCTGAACGGGAGCTGTCCAACGACCATAGTGTTGCTGAGCTCACAGGTAATGACCTTTTATTGCTGGCCGGTTCAAATGTGAATTTGTAATTGTGAAGATCGATGGAATTGAACAACTGCCCCAACGCATTCTCATAGGTGGAGATAGTGATGATCTCGCTGGGATGAAGGCGAAAGAGCGTGTCACGATGGTAACTGGTGATCTCCCCGAAATGATCGTAATAGATGGAGTCATTCCTGATATCCGTAACGCGGATCAGCCAGGCCGAGCCGGATGATGCTACAACCCTGTATACACAGTTTCGATAAATATAGAATGAATGATTGACGCCGATCTCATATTCGTTCAATCTGAGCCTTGGGGTCTTTTGCGTAGCCGGAGAGAAACGAAGATCTTGCGGGGGGCTGTCCTGTGCCTCCGCAAGGAAGCCCAGGAAAAGGCAAATGATGGTGATGGACTTTTTCATGCCGGGTGATTTTCTGTAAACCTACCCCACGTAACCGGGGATCAATAACGGCTGGGCGCGGCAGCCCAAAACGGCCTGGCAATAATCAGGAATTGCCCCGGAACTGGCCGTTATCCTTTGCGGAAAATGAGATGATATGGGAAATTGTTTTACTGTGTTGGCAGAATTCCGTAAACTCTTCTTTCTTATTACGGATTTTCAGTAATTTTCTTCCAATGGACCCAAAAGTTTTACAACAACTACTGTTCAAAAAGATAAAAGAGCAACTGCCAAACCATCTCTCACTGGCGGATGAATTATCCGAATTGCTGGGACTGAGCCCCGACAGTGTGTACAGGCGGATCAGGGGCGAGAAGCCGGTTGACCTCAATGAACTGCAAACCATTTGCAGGCATTATCATCTTTCGCTGGATGGCTTGCTGCAACTGAATTCCGAAGCTGTACTGTTCCAGGCCCCCGGCGTAAGCAATGGCTATATCCCCTTTGCCAAACATATGCAGGGCATGCTGGAACAGTTCAAATATTTCAACAGCTTCAAAAAACGTGAGATCCTATATCTCTGCAAAGACACTCCCTTCTGGTATTTCTTCCTGTTCCCGGCCATGGCTTCGTTCAAAACCTTCTTCTGGAGCCGCACTATCAACAATGAACCGGAACTGCAACGGGAGCTGTTTTCCCTGGAAACATTTCCCGCGGAAGAATGTAAACAGATCGGCTGGCAATTGCTGGAAGAACATAATCAAATGAACTCAACAGAGCTCTGGAACCTGGAAAGCATCCATAGCAGTATCAACCAGGTAGCCTACTACAGGGATGCCGGTATCTTCCGTGAGAGAAAAGACCTGATCGCCGTGGTGGATGATTTCATCCGGATGCTTGACCATCTTGAAAAACAAGCGGAGCGAGGCATCACATTCATGCCCGGGGATAGCGACCTGAAGCCTCATGGCCAACTCCAGTTCTATGTGAATGAGTTGATCCTGGGCAACAATACCATCCTGCTCAACCTGGATGAGCAGCAAATGAGTATGGTCACCTACAGCGTATTCAATTATATCTCCACCCGCGATGCCAGGTTCATTGAAAAAACGGAGAATACATTCAACACCTTGCTGAGCCGGTCTTCGCTGATCAGCAGATCGGGCGAAAAAGAACGCAACAGGTTCTTCAATACCCTGCGCGATAAAGTGAACCAGCTGCGGAACTGATCTCTTAAACATACCTTATCATTATGCGATTGCCCCTTATTGCCCTTATCCTGGTATCCCATCTTATTGCCTTCTCACAAACCAACAAAACAAGCCCTCAATTGCTATGGAAGCAACAAGCGGCAGCGCCTATCCTGGGTGGCGCAGCTGCTACCGGTAATGGGCAGTTGATCTATGGCGATACAGCAGGGAACCTCTACCTCGTTTCGTTGGCTGCTTCCACGCAAAGGCTATTGGCCAAACTGCCTACTGGTATTCAATCCACGCCGCTAATGGTGAAGGATACCGTGTTTGTGTATGGCAATAACGGAGTGCTATATGCGCTAAATTCTTCCAACGGGAATATTTACCGGGAGCTCAAAACAGGAGGGGAAAAGAATTACGATTTCTGGGATTATTACCGTTCCTCCCCGCAATACGCAAATGGGTTGCTCTACTTCGGAAGTGGGGATCATTGCCTATATGCGATAGATCCCGGCACTGGAAAAGAAAAATGGAAATTCAGAACGGAGGGGATCGTTCATGCTGACCCTGTGATCAGTAACGATACTTTGTTCATTGGCAGCTATGATGGAAATATGTATGCATTGAACGCGATCACCGGCAACCTGATCTGGAAATTCAAGGCCGTGGGTGACAGGTATTTCCCCCTTGGTGAGATACAAAAAGGAGCATTGGTAACGGAGGATGCCGTGATCTTCGGCAGCAGGGATTTCAATATCTACTCGATCGATAAAAGAACCGGCACCGGTCTTTGGAACAGGAAGGAGCAGGGGAGCTGGATCATCGCCACGCCGCTTTTGTTCAAAGGGAATATCTATTACGGTACCTCGGATAGTCATGCTTTCTATGCTTCATCTGTAGCAGATGGGAATACATTGTGGAAGGTTCCTATCCCTTTCAGGTCTTACAGTACGGCTGTGCAAGCAGGTGGCAGGCTTTTCATGACCTGCTTTGATGGAAAGCTGTACGAGCTCGATCCATTTACCGGGGAACAACGCTGGCAATTCAGTACGATGGGGCATCAGCTCAAAGGCAACACCATATTTGATCCCGGCGGACACCTGAGAAAGGATTTCAAAATGTACGGAACCGATGCAGAGACCGCCGAAGCGGAAAGAAAGATCTTTGATCAGGGCGCGATACTGGCAACACCATTACTTTGTGAAGGTGTGTTGTATTTCGGCGCCACTGACGGATATTTTTATGCCATACGGATATATTAAGCATTCAATGCCAGTGATCCGGGCCTACTCTCAACTATTTTTTCCCGGATAATTTGAATACCGGTGTTACGTATCTGTTGCAGTAGCCATCTATTTACAGCGGATGGTGCTGAAATAACTGGCAAGAGCCGCAATGGCGGCTTCGGGGATCTGCACATGGCTGCGCGATTCTTCGGCAGATCTCTTTGCAACCTGTTGGTTCTGTTCAGCGGAGAGTGTAGTGAGGTTTCCGGAAATATTGCCTTTGAGGGGTGCATTGATATCCACGCTCATGGCCTGCTGGCCGCAGGTGAGATCGAGCCCGGAAAATGAAATGGTCCTGCGTTGTGTATTGCCGATAGTGATGAAATGGATCTGTTTGTTGGTGATATCGTACACGATGCTCCATTTGGTGTATTTGCCCTGCGAAACTTTGTTGAGCATATTGAATGCATAATCCACGGGAGGCGTTTTATCATCGCCTTGCTGATAGGTGTCAAGCATCTTACAGGCCTGTGTAAAACGGTCGAGCGAGTTATTGCTTTCGGTTGCCCTGGTGGCAGGATCGAGCTGGGCAATGCTTTGTTCATAAGTACTGTTGGTAAGTACCGGGTAGCGGAGCTCATTGCCTTTGTGCACCACCATTTTGCCATTCAGGAATTCGATAGTGGCGGCCCTGCCACTGGCATCGGCAACCAGGTAATGGAGCGGCGCCGAACTGTTATGTTCAATCCGGATCTTTGTATCGTTGGCAATCACTTCTTCAATGGTGGTGCAATTATCCAACTGGTATTGGATCCATTGCAGTTCATTCATGGCGGCCCTTTTGTCCGGGGCGGGATACTCCGTGCCATGCAGCCACATCAGTTCCACTACCAGTCCTTTCTCATTCATACCTCCATGCGGGAATTCCTTTCCGAATTGATTGAAGGTAACGCTGCCGAATTGTGAAACCCAGTTGATACCGGTATGGCTGCCGGGCGTGAAGGAGGTCTTCTGTAAGCCGGCAGTGTTCACCACTATCACCCCGTTGCCACTCACCCAATCGTAATTACGGCCGAATACCAGTTGCCCGTTCTTGTTCAGTAGAAAAGTGGAACAAGGAAGCACGGGCAGGGCGATTACCAGGCAGAGCAGCAGGGGGAATAGCTTTTTCATACTGACAATTTACAAACAAAAGGGACACGTTAAGCGTCCCTTTTGAATGATGGCCCGTCATATTTCAAAGCCGGTCTGTCAAGCCTGTGAATGAGGTGTAGGAGGGACCAGGGGCAGGGTAGCCTGCATTCTGCGGCGCGAAGCTTTTCTTCCCCTGAAGAAAAAGAACAGGTTGATGAAAAGCATCATACCGAGATAGATACTGAAACCGCCGATCTTGGGGCTGAGTACCTCGATCATGCTACGGGAATTGTTGACGGTTTGATAGATCTCCAATATCACCAGCCCAAAGCCCAGGTTGAGCAGGTAAAAGCCTGTCTTGAACAGTTTGTTGGTAGCATTGGCGATATCCTCCTTGTTGTGGAAGATCTCCAGCATGAAGGTCTTACCACTTTTGAAAAGTGTATGGGCAACATACCAGGTAAGGAGCAGCATTACGGGAAGATAGATGCAATAAGCGATCAGGTTGTAATCTGTTGGGTTCATATCGTTACAGTTTTTGGTTTGTTGAATGTTGTTTTTTGCCGATATAGAGGATCACTCCCATATTGACGAAGTGGATATAGGCGAGGATGAGCATGATCATGCCCACCCTGAAACCAAGCGTGGTGATCAATTCCCGGATATTGAGGATCTCGTCCCATTCATTCACGGTCAGCGCCACATAGCCAAGGTTCAGGAGGTAATAACCTATCAGCAATATCCGGTTGATAAAGTCCGTAAGGGCAGCATTGCCTTCCAGGAGATTGAGGATATAGATCCTTCCATTCCGGTAAAAGGAAAGCCCTGTATGCACAGTAATGAAATAAGTGGTCAGGAAGTAAAGGATGTAGGCGATGGTGTTCATGGCGCTCGGTTTTGGCTCTTCAGATCGCTATGGCGCTTTCACAATACAAAGTTGAATAATTGTTTTGAAGTTTCAAAATATTCTGAAAGATAAATTTTGAATGGCCGGCGGGCCTGGAAGAGGTTACCACCCGCCTGTTCCGATTGTTTTCCCAACTGTTGTAATCCGCCGGTGGTTTACCGGTAAAATGCACCAATAGCAGACCAACTGCCGTTATTGCAACTCGAAGGAGCATATTGCAACTCGTCGTGCAGCGCCCTGCCGGGAAACTGATCAGCGCTAATTTGCCTGTCATAAACTATTAATCAGAAAACCCGATACCATGCACGCAGTCAGTCAACCACGATCCGCCTCGATGAGGGTACAGCTTTCTCTGAATTCTGAAGAGTTCCGCAGGCTACAGTTGGTGCTGCCGGACCGTATCCTTCAGCAAGAGAATGCCGATGAAGAGGAAGCTGGTAATATTGTATCGTCCCCCGAACCTTTGTTGCCGAGACCATCAAAGAAAAGATTCCTGGTCAGAAAGGGCAAAGAGCTGATCTCTGTCCATTGTAACGAGATCGCTTATTTCTATTCAAAGAACAAGCTCAGTTACCTGAAAACTTTCGATGGAAAGAATTTCCTCGTGCGCATGAGCCTGGAAGATATAGAGCAATGTCTTTCTCCCGATCAGTTCTTCCGCGCCAGCAGGCAGGTGATCACCAGTCATATAGCCGTGCAAAAAGTGTTGTTATGGTTCAATGGCAATCTCAAGGTAGAGCTGGCGCCACGTGAGATCGACAATGTTATCGTAAGCCGCCTTAAAGCCAACCAGTTCAGGCAATGGCTTGGTGAGTGATGAAAAACAAACCAGCTTAAAGCCCTTCAGGGCAATAACCGGCTGGTAGAGCTCATAAAGCTTTTATGTCAGACAGGAAATGACGGGCCTCCCCGAGGGCCTGTCTGTTTTTTTTAGTATCTATAAGTATATTGCACCACAGGAATTATGCCGATCAAAAAAGTAATCATAGCCGATGACGAAGCTGCTGCCAGGATCATTCTGCAGCAGTACCTGGACGAGTACCCTGAAATGGAAGTGATCGCCCAATGCCAGGATGGATTGGAAGCAGTGGCAGCCATCGACAGGCTGGAGCCCGATCTGGTTTTTCTCGATATTCAAATGCCGGGCCTCAGTGGCTTCCAGGTGTTACGTCAGATCATCCATGTACCACAGATCATTTTCACTACAGCGTATGACCAGTATGCGCTGAAGGCGTTCGACTCCAATGCCATCGACTATTTACTGAAACCCTATACACGTGAACGTTTCAACCAGGCCGTAGCAAAAGTGCTGACCCGTCAAGGTAGTGACCTGGCGAGGCTGACAGCCCTTACCGATGTGGTAGGGCAACCGGAGCAGGGGTATCCCGAGCGGATACTGCTGGAAAATGGCAATAAGATGATCAGCCTGGCAGTTCAGGATATCGCTTACCTGGCAGCAGAAAAAGATTATACAAGGATCCACACCTTGCAAAAGAATTTTCTCAGTAACTATGGCATTGGCGTACTGGAGCAAAGATTGAACCCGTCTGTTTTCATCCGGGTCCATCGTTCCCATATCGTCAACATCCATCATATCAGGGAAGTGTACAAAGAGAGCAGTGATGCCTACCTGGTATTGAACAATGATGTATCCCTGAAAGTGAGCAGAGGATATATCGATAATTTGAAAAAGCTGATGTACTAAGCAAAATGGTTATCTTTCGGATCATATGGAACCATCTGAAGCAATAGCCATGCTCAGGCATCCTGCCCTCACCAATGGTGCGCCCGGCACCTGGGCCGATCTCGGAAGTGGACAAGGCGTTTTTACACAGGCACTCGCCAGTCTGCTGCCTGCGGGTAGCCAGATAATGGCTATTGATACGGATGCGTCAGCATTGTTGAAGATCCCTCAAAGTAATTCCATTCCCATTTCTACTCTTGTTGCAGATTTTACACGTTCTCTTTCCCTGCCTCAGTTGAAAGGGATACTGATGGCCAATTCCTTTCATTACGTACAGGACCAGGAGGGTTTCCTGCACGGGGTAAAACAATATCTCCAACCCGGAGGATGGCTGTTGATGGTGGAATACGATATGATAAGGGGCAACCCCTGGGTGCCTTATCCCGTAAGCTTTTCAGCCTTGCAGGAGCTGTTTTCGAAAGCAGGTTTTTCTGTCCCTGAAAAAATAGGGGAGCGAAGATCCATTTACAATAGATCCATCATGTATAGTTGCATTGCGCAGTTGGGCTGATCAGAGCAGGGGGGATAACAACCTGGCAGATTTTTCCAGCAATTGTTTCCAGGTGCTGCGCTTCATCCATTCTTCATAGATCACTTCTTCGGAATCTTCCAGGTCCTGGAGAAAGACTTCCGTCATCTTTTCTCCAAATGCCTGATCATAGATAATGGTATTGAGCTCGAAGTTGAGATCGAAACTGCGGAAATCGATATTGGCCGATCCTACCATACTAAGGGTGTCGTCTATCACCAGCGTTTTGGAATGGACAAATCCTTTCTGATAAAGATAAATGCGAACGCCGCATTCCAGCAGCGATTCAAAATAGGATTGGGTAGCAGCATTCACCGTTTTAGAATCGGAGATACCGGGCACCAATAGGCGCACATCGCAACCGCTGAGGGCGGCCTTCTTGATGGCATCATAGATGCTGTTATTGGGAATGAAGTATGGCGTGGTGATATAGACTTTGTGAACGGCATTGGCAATGGCCGTGAAATAACTGAGCATCACATCTGCGCGGGGGTAATCGGGTCCGCTCACCGCGATCTGCGTAAGGGTAGTGAAATCCGGGCGACGATCAGGCACAGGGAAGATCTCATTGTTGGGCGTGAGGTTCTGATCAGAGCAAAAATTCCAGTCGGCCAGGAAATGGTATTGCAGGTTGAGCACGGCCGGTCCTTCGATCATCACATGTGTATCGCGCCAGTACAGTTTTTGGGGATCGTCCCCATTGATATATTTATCGGACACATTGATGCCGCCGGTAAATCCTGTCTGTCCATCGATGATGATCAGTTTCCGGTGATTGCGGTAATTGATGCGGCTGGCCAGGAAAACGAAATAGATCTTGTAGAAGGGAAAGATCTCTACGCCTGCCTGTTCCAGTTCCCTCACCCATTTTTTCTTCAGGCCATTGCTACCGAAATCGTCGTAGATGAAACGAACTTTTACGCCTTCCTGCGCCTTTCGCATGAGAATTGCCTTTATCTGGTTGCCGATCTCGTCATTGTCGTAAATATAATACTGGATATGGATGGTGTTCCGGGCGGCTTCCAGGGCCTTGATCACATCGGGGAATTTATTCTCTCCGTTCAGGAGGAGTTTGATATGGTTGAGAGAAAGAAAGGAGAGCGAGTCCCTGATCAGCAGGCGGGCCAGACCGGCAAAATTACCTACATCATCGTGGTGCGACTGCAATAGTTTGAGGGCAGATTCATCGATGTCTTTACGAAGGGCTTGCAGCAGGTATTCGTCTGTGATGACCTTTTTATTGTAGATCTTCCTTTTCCGGTAATTGACGCCCAGCGAAAAATAAACGATGCTGCCGGCAACGGGCAGCACGATGGTGAGGAGCAGGTAACCCAATGCCTTGCTCACATTCACCGTATCGAAAATGATACGGATCATGGTAAAGATCATCAGGGCATATACGCATACAAGGAGGATGATCTCAGTAACTGGGCTCATATTTGATTGTTAAGGTGCGGCCGGGCCGGGGTTACCCTAGTACTTGAAGGTAGGGCAAAGACTTTGACGGCGGTCGCCATTGTATTCATCGTAAAATCCGCGCTTCATCAATGCGAACTCCAGGGCGCCCCTCGTATTGTTGTACTGCTTGAGCCCGGAAGTGGTAGCATCGTAGGTGAAGGTAAGACGAATACTCTTCCATTCAAACCCGATCATGGGAATTATGGCTTCCCCGGCGCGATAGTAGAGGCCGCCGAGTACCTGCATATCTCCCTCTTCGGCCAGGTTGTATTGGGCATAAGCGCCGCCGACGGTTTCGGAGGCATTGGCCTGACGGGAGTAATATACCATCGGGTTTACGATCACATTGTCCAGCACTTTGATACTGGCATTGCCGAATGCTGTATAACGCATAGGGATACGCGAATTTTCATCACCTACGGGATCGGTATTGAAGAAAGATTCGCGGGGCCTGTTGAGATGCCAGGCGGAAACACCGGCATTGATATACACTTTATCGGTAGGGAAGAAGGCATAGTTCAATCCCATCTGTACATCGAAGTAATTGATATTGGGATTATCGAGCATGGCACTGGTGGGGAGTTTGCTATCGAAGAACTGACCATCGAACTGGTCGGGGAATTTCAGGTCGGTAGTGTTCACGCGTTTATTCACCCAGCCGATATTGAAACCTGCGGAGATCAGGTGGGCCACTCCAACCATCTGGTGGTAGGCCACGGAGCCATACACTTTGGTGGAAGTGAGGCTGCCGGATCCCGCCTGGTCGCGGAGGATCATACCACCGATGCCCATCCAGCCACTGGTGATGCGGTCTCTCATGATCTGAGCATCGCCCCACACGCTGTATGTTTTGTAGGGCATGGTCATGATCGCAGACCACTGGTTCCTGTAATTGGCTCCGATACGATAATCGGCATCAGGGATGAAACCTGTATTGGCCGGATTGGTGCTCAGGGGTGAATTGAACCACTGTGAGAAATGCAGGTCCTGAGCCCGCAGGCTTCCCATGAAAAACATTCCTGAGAGGGCAAGCAATAAGGATCTTCTCAAGCAGGAATTGCCCCGCACCGGTTTGCTGCACATTTCTGGTAACTGTTGGCAGGATTTCATGTGAAATGATTTATCGTATCAAAGTAATATCACCGGTCCTTGTAACTCTTCTTCCGTCTGTGAACTGCACTTCCAGGGTGTACACGTATACATCCATCGGTTGCAATTGCCCGCGGAATGTGCCATCCCATGCGCCATGACGGGTATTGGTCTCAAATACTTTCTGACCATTGCGGTTATAGATCTTCCAGGTCATGGTATTGATACCAAAGCCCTGAACGCTGATGGTGCTGTTCCTGCCGCCACGGCCCGGCGTGAATGCATTGGGGACGTCCAGCAGGGGATCTACCCAGGCGTTCACGGTGGCAAAGGCTGTATCGGTACAATCGTATTGATTGAAGGTGACCAGCATCACGTTGTACGTTCCGGTAGCATTGTACTGGTGCAGGGTGGTATCATTGGTGGTCTTGATCCTTTCTTCTCCATCACCGAAGATCCATTTGTATCTCACTCCACCGGTGGATGCATTGTTGAACAAAGCC
>JAGIAP010000174.1:0-2158 GCA_017744805.1 Chitinophagaceae bacterium
ATACGAAACCGATCTCGAAGGCGGAAGTAACGGCGGTGTCCAGTTTTTTGATCTCTTCTGCGATGAAACCTTTTTCGCTGAGTGATTGATGATTGATATGGGGTGCTCCTGCAAAGCTGCCGGCACCTACTGCATATTTCACGATCGACTCGATCTCTTTCTGATTATAACCAAGATTTTTGAGGGCTGTAGGAACCGACTGGTTGATGATCTTGAAATAACCACCTCCAGAGAGTTTCTTGAATTTCACCAGTGCGAAATCAGGTTCAACACCGGTGGTATCGCAATCCATAACCAGGCCGATAGTGCCGGTAGGAGCGATCACGGTGGTTTGTGCATTCCGGTATCCGAATTGCTCTCCGAGTTTCACTGCTTCATCCCAGGCCTTGGTGGCTGCTTTCAACAGGTAGTCAGGGCAATATTTCGCTTTGATCCCAACAGGTTTGATGCTGAGTTTTTCATACTCATCGGCATCATAAGCGGCAAGACGGTGATTGCGCATTACACGCATCATATCTTCCGCATTTTCCTGGTAGCGGGCGAAAGGCCCAAGGATGCCCGCCAGTTCAGCAGATGTTTTGTACGCGATACCGGTCATGATAGCGGTGATGGCGCCGGCGATGCCGCGGGCTTCTTCACTGTCATAAGCGATACCCATCACCATCAGCATGGAGCCGAGATTGGCGTAACCAAGGCCGAGCGTACGGTAATCATAGCTCAGTTGGGCCACTTCTTTGGAGGGGAATTGTGCCATCAGCACGGACACTTCCAGTACCACGGTCCAGAGGCGGCATGTATATTCAAAACCTTCCACATCGAAGGTATTGGTGTTCTCGTCGTAGAATTTGCGGAGGTTGGCAGATGCCAGGTTGCAAGCGGTATTGTCGAGGAACATGTACTCGCTGCAAGGGTTGGAGGCATTGATACGACCGCCTTTGGGAGACGTATGCCATTCATTGATGGTAGTATCGTATTGGGTGCCGGGATCGGCGCAACGCCAGGCGGCATAGGAGATCTGGTTCCACACCTCGCGGGCGGGGATCTTTTTCATCACGCGGCCATCAGTGCGGGCTTTTAGTTCCCAATCTTCATTATTCTCCAATTTGGTGAAGAATTCATTGGGGATACGAACGGAATTGTTGGAATTCTGTCCGCTTACAGTGCGGTATGCTTCGCCTTCATAATCGCTGGGATAGCCTGCTGCGATGAGAGCCCCTACTTTTTTCTCTTCTTCTACTTTCCAGTTGATGAAGTCCATCACTTCGGGGTGATCCAGGTCCAGGCAGACCATTTTAGCTGCGCGGCGGGTAGTGCCTCCGGACTTGATGGCGCCTGCAGCGCGGTCGCCGATCTTGAGGAAGCTCATGAGGCCACTGGAAGTGCCGCCTCCACTGAGTTTTTCACCTTCGCCACGGATATGGGAGAAATTGGTGCCTACACCACTGCCATATTTGAAGATCCGGGCTTCGCGCATCCAGAGGTCCATGATACCGCCTTCATTCACCAGGTCGTCCTCAACGCTGAGGATGAAGCAGGCATGAGGCTGAGGGCGCTCATAGGCTGAAGTGGATTTTTTCAGTTTTCCATCAACAGGATCCACATAGTAGTGGCCCTGTGGTTTACCCTTGATGCCATAGCTCTCGAACAGGCCGGTATTGAACCACTGGGGAGAGTTGGGCGTACAGGATTGGTTGATAATACAATATACCAGTTCTTCATAGAAGACCTGGGCATCTTTTTCTGAGGCGAAATAACCATAACGTTCGCCCCATACCCTCCAGCAGTTGGCCATACGATGGGCCACTTGCTTAATGGAGGTCTCACGGCCTGTGGAACCATCGGCCTGTGGAACACCCGCTTTGCGGAAGTATTTCTGAGCGAGAATATCAGTAGCAATCTGCGACCACTGCTTCGGCACCTCCACATTGTTCATTTCAAACACCACTTCTCCGCTGGGGTTGCGGATCACGGAGGTACGATAGTCATACTCGAACAGATCGAACACGTCCACACCCTCCCGGGTAAAGCGGCGGCTGAACTGCAAACCCTTGCCAGATTGCTTTCTATTAGTCATAAGGTTAGTAATTAAACGTTAGAAATTTGTGTGAATGAGGGAAAACGAAAATATCTTTTGAAATTCAGATTTCAACCTTTGAAA
>JAGIAP010000174.1:2168-11397 GCA_017744805.1 Chitinophagaceae bacterium
GCTTGTGGATAATACGGCGTGAAAATTCCCTGTTGCTTGCTGGTATTGCATTCCTGGATTTATACACATTCCCTGCCAGGTTTCCGGTAAACTTTTTTTGTTTTTCATCATAAATTTTTCTATTATTTATATCTCACTAATTCAATACCCACGCTGCTTACAGGGGGGAAGGCGATTGAATTACAGCTATACCGGAATTTTGTTCAAAGGCCTGGGCAACAATTTTTCGAAATGCATTTTTCCACTTCAAATCTGGTACCAGAATTTTTCTATAACGCACACCAACATACGAAATCAAGAACTCAAACAATTTCATCATAGTAAGGATTGATAAAGGATCGCCTGGTCAAACACTGCAACTGGGTATTTTCATGCTTCTGTAAATCTTAATGCTGGTTTAATACAGCCAGTGCCCTATCGCTCCCACAGGGAACGCATACCCACTCATGTTAGGTTTACACATTCCCCCCATCTCCCTCCACCACTCTCTGCAGCACATATGAATCCTTCTTCTGCACCATCTGGGTGCTCTGCCGGTTGGGGGTATGAAGTAGGGCCTTCGAAACATAAGCGAAGAAGGCCGGCCCGGCACTACCGCCCAATCTAATCAACTAAAGCCCCATAAATTCCCCAAGCGTTGGTTTGTTTCGACAGCCCGCCCTCATACCCCCAACCGGCCACCCAAAACAAAATGAGGATTATAAAAATTCATATGTCCCTGACAGAGAGTAAAATTACCCCTCGTTATTACGGAAAAGTTTTCGCATTTTTGCATAGATCCAATAGCACAGGCATGACGAATCGTATATACCAATCACTACTCTTACAGAAAGCGAAAGGACATAAATCGTTTGCCGTTCTCATTGATCCGGATAAGGTGACCGTAGAAAAGATCACTGAATTAACTACCCTGGCAATGGACGCATCCGTAGACTATCTCCTCATCGGCGGTAGCCTTGTTGTATCCAATCACCTCGATGAAGTGGTGATGCAGGTAAAGAAAGAATGTAATATCCCGGTTGTGCTCTTCCCGGGTTCCCCCTCCCAGTTGTCCAGACATGCGGACGCACTCTTATACCTTTCCCTCATTAGCGGCCGTAACCCGGAGCTACTGATCGGGCAGCACGTTATTTCTGCGCCGCAGGTGCGGCAAAGCGGGCTGGAGATCATCTCAACCGGGTATATGGTCATCGATGGCGGCGCTCCTACTACCGTGAGCTATATCAGTAACGCTACACCCATTCCTGCAGACAAGAACGAGATCGCCGTGTGCACAGCCATGGCCGGTGAGATGTTGGGCATGAAGCTGATCTATATGGATGCAGGCAGTGGCGCCAGAAGGCCTATCACGGAAAGTATGATCGAAAAAGTATCGCAGGTGATCGAGGCGCCCCTCGTGATCGGCGGCGGTATCACCGATCCGGAAAAGGCCTATCGCAATTGCAAGGCCGGTGCGGATGTGATCGTGATCGGCAATGCCATCGAAAAGGATGCCGGTCTGATCCGCGAAATGAGCGCTGCGATCCACTCCATCCCCGTAATCAGCAAATAAGAGCCTGCCCCTGAGGCTGTTGCCTCCACGCCCCGTTCAGGCGAGGGAAGGAAATGTAAACGAAAATTTTACACTTAAAATCCGTGTAAACCAAAATTCGTGATTACATTTGCGGTGTTAAACAAAATTGAGTTCAAAGTACATCCAATAGATAAATGCAAAAAAATCTCCACCATACACTCGCTGATGTGATGGCCCTTACAGCCAGCACTATATTGCGTGGGGTTTTTCCTGTACAGCTCCGTACAGTTTTTTACTTCATGCCTGTTCCCGTTCATGTACGACGTTGATACTCAACTACCATAGTATCCCCCTGATCTAAGATTGGAACTATGCAAGCCCGGCCTATGGCGGGAAGTCTTGCGTTCCGGCATCATTTGAATCGTCATTGTCATTGTTCACCCTTTTTATTGTAGAGCCATAAAATGGAAACTCAACAAAAATTCCAGGTTCTTATAGCGGATGAATCACATCTGGGCTTCGCGCAGATCATCTGTGATGAAATGGCCTCCTCTGCCAAAGCCAGAGGTACCGGCATCGCTAAAAGATCCCCCGAATATATTCAACTGAAAATGCGCGAAGGAAAAGCCGTTATCGCCTTCAACCAGGATGGCATCTGGGCCGGCTTTTGCTATATCGAAACCTGGGGACATGGCGAATATGTTGCCAACTCAGGACTGATCGTTTCTCCCAACTTCAGAAAAGGAGGTCTGGCCAAAATGATCAAGCGCAAAATTTTCGACCTCTCCAGGCAAAAATACCCGGAAGCCAAGATCTTCGGCCTTACCACCGGCCTCGCCGTGATGAAGATCAACAGTGAACTGGGCTATGAACCTGTCACCTATTCCGAGCTTACCCAGGACGAAGCCTTCTGGGCAGGCTGTAAAAGCTGTGTGAACTACGAGATCCTCATGAGCAAAGAGCGCAAGAATTGTCTCTGTACCGCCATGCTGTTCGATCCCAAGGATCACTACCAGCCACAGGAAACAAAAGAATTCTTTGAAGAAAAGAAAAGCGTGCTGGAAAGACTACTCCGTATCAAACAGTGGAAATTCCTGCAGCCTTTCCTCAATAAAGACAAAGACGGCAAACCAGCCAATAAATCAAAAAAACTGTTTCAACAGATCTTTAATTTTTAAACCATTTGGAAGAAGCGATGGCAAAGAAAATTGTACTCGGATTCAGCGGCGGTCTTGACACGTCGTACTGCGTTAAATATCTCGGAGAAGACAAAGGTTATGAAGTACACTCCATTATTGTGAACACCGGCGGTTTCAGCGAAGAAGAGCTGAAACAGATCGAAGCCCATGCCTACAAGCTCGGCGTGAAATCACATACTACGGTGGACGCAGTAAAATCGTACTACGACCGTATCATCCGATTCCTCGTGTATGGCAACGTTCTCAAGAACAATACCTACCCGCTGAGCGTGAGCGCAGAGCGCCTCGTACAGGCCGTGCATATCGCCGAACATGTGCAGAAACTCGGCGCTGAAGCCGTTGCCCACGGTTCTACCGGAGCTGGTAACGACCAGGTCCGTTTCGACATGATCTTCCATATCATGATCCCCAATGTGGAGATCATCACTCCTATCCGCGACCTCAAACTGAGCCGCGAAGCAGAGATCGAATACCTCAAGGGTAAAGGCGTTGATATGAATTTCAACAAAGCCATGTACTCTATCAATAAAGGCCTCTGGGGCACCAGCGTTGGCGGTAAAGAAACCCTCAACTCCAAAGGCATGCTCCCTGAAGAAGCCTGGCCTACACAGGTGACAGCCAAAGATGAACGTGAAGTGAAACTCTCTTTCGAGAAAGGAGAACTGAAAGCCGTTGATGGAAAAACATTCGCACATCCTGCTGAAGCCATCCAGTACCTGCAAAGCATTGCCGGCGCTTACGGTGTTGGCCGCGATATCCACGTGGGTGATACCATCATCGGTATCAAAGGCCGCGTAGGATTTGAAGCAGCCGCTCCCATGGTGATCCTGAAGGCACACCACGCCCTGGAAAAACATGTGCTCACCAAATGGCAACTCAACTGGAAAGACCAACTGGCGCAATTCTACGGCAACTGGCTCCATGAGGGTCAGATCCTCGATCCTGTAATGCGCGATATCGAAGCCTTCCTCGAGAGTGCCCAGCAGAACGTTACCGGTGATGTATATGTTCACCTCGCTCCCTATCGTTTTCAGATCATCGGTATCGAAAGCAAATTCGACCTGATGAGCAGCAAATTCGGCAAGTACGGAGAAATGAACAATGGCTGGAGTGGCGAAGACGTGAGAGGGTTCTCCAAGATCTTCGGTAACCAAACCGCTATCTGGAATGCAGTAACAGAAGAAAACAAGAAATAATGATGTCATCCAAGATCAATATCGGTATTGTTGGCGGAGCTGGGTACACCGGCGGTGAGCTGATCAGGATCCTGATCAACCACCCCAATGCCAATATATCGTTCATCCATAGTCGCAGTAACGCAGGGAAGCCGGTCAGCGCTATCCACCAGGACCTTGTAGGCGAAACACCGCTGGCGTTTGCCGCAGAACTGAGCCAGGATATCGATGTGCTCTTCCTTTGCGTGGGTCATGGCGAAGCCAGGAAGTTCCTCCAGGAAAATCCTATCGCTCCCAATGTGAAGATCATCGATCTGTCGCAGGATTTCCGCCTCACACCCAATAACACTATCGATAACAGGACATTTGTATACGGCCTCCCCGAGCTCAATGAGGATGCCATCCGCAACGCGACCAATATCGCCAATCCAGGCTGTTTTGCCACGGCCATCCAGCTTGGATTGTTGCCACTGGCCAAAGCCGGCCTGCTGGAACAGATCAATACCACGGGTATCACTGGTTCCACAGGCGCGGGACAAAGCCTCGCCGCTACCTCCCATTTCAGTTGGAGGGCGAACAATATCGGCGCCTATAAAACGCTCACGCACCAGCATGTGAAAGAGATCACCCAAAGCCTTTCCCAACTGCAACCCGGATTCGGCACAGCCAATGAAAAAGGAAAAAAAGAAAGCGATCTCAGTTTCATCCCCTGGCGCGGTGATTTCACCCGCGGCATCTTCATCAGCTCACAGATCGATTGCGAACTGAGCGAAGAAGAACTGTCCAGCCTCTACGAAGATTTCTACCAGGATGCTCCCTTCACCATCCTCAGCAAGGAACCCATCTTCCTCAAACAGGCGGTGAATAATAACAAATGCATCATCCAACTGGAGAAAATAGGTAGTAAGCTGGTGGTTCACTCCATCATCGACAACCTTCTGAAAGGCGCGTCCGGACAAGCAGTCCAGAACATGAACCTGATCTGCGGACTGGATGAATGTGCTGGTCTCAGACTGAAGGCAAATTATTTTTAGAACGAAGCAAAAAGCAGCATAATGAAACTTTTCGACGTTTATCCCATCAATGATATCACCATCGTGAAAGCCAAAGGCTCCAATGTTTGGGATGATCAGGGAACGCAGTACCTCGACCTGTATGGCGGCCATGCCGTGATCTCTATCGGACATACACATCCGCACTATGTGGCACGATTGACGGACCAGCTCAACAAAGTAGGATTTTACTCCAACTCTGTCCGAATGCCCCTGCAGGAAGAACTGGCTGCCAAACTCGGAAAGGTTTCAGGAAAAGAAGATTATCAACTCTTCCTGGTGAACTCCGGCGCTGAAGCCAATGAGAATGCGCTCAAGCTCGCCTCTTTTGTGAACGGTCGCAAGAAGATCATCGCTTTCAAAAAAGCATTCCATGGAAGAACATCACTGGCTGTAGCCGCTACGGACAATCCCGCTATCGTAGCGCCTGTGAACCAGAACCCGAATATCATCTTTTTACCTTTCAACGACGAAGCCGCACTGGAAGCCTGTTTCAAGGCCCAGGGCAACGAGATATCCTCAGTGATCATCGAGGGCATCCAGGGCGTTGGCGGCATCAATGTGGCCAGTCCTGAATTCCTGAAAAAGATCAGAGCACTCTGTACAGAATATGGCGCTGTGTATATCGCAGACGGCATCCAGTGCGGATATGGAAGAAGCGGTAAATTCTTCTCCCATGATTTTGCGGGTGTGAATGCAGATATCTATTCCATGGCCAAAGGCATGGGTAATGGATTCCCTATCGGCGGTATCCTTATCGCTCCTGAGATCCAGCCCAAACACTCCATGCTCGGTACTACCTTCGGAGGTAACCATCTCGCATGTGCAGCGGCGTTAGCGGTGCTGGAAGTGATGGAAAAAGATAATCTCATGGCCAACGCTGCAGAGGTAGGCAACTACCTGATGGAGGCGCTGAAGCAGATCCCTGAACTGCAAAATGTTCGCGGCAGGGGCCTGATGATCGGCTTCGATGTGCCTGAGCACCTGAAGGACCTCCGCAAGAAATTACTCTGGGAAAACAAGATATTCACCGGCGAAGCCAAAGGCAATGTGATCCGCCTCCTGCCTTCTCTGGCACTCACAAAAGCTGATGCAGACCAGTTCCTGGCCGCAACAAAGGCAACGATCGCATCCATGGTTTCTTCACCCGCACACTGACACAACCAATGAAACAATTCATCTCCGCAGAAGACGTACAAGATATCCCGGCACTGGTAAAACAGGCGTTGGAATACAAGCATTGGCCTTCTCTTTCTCAACCCCAGTATGCGTACCAGGCTGAGCACGCAGATAGCCGCTCAGAACCTGGGCATGGAGGCCATTGTATTCAATGTTGGCCAGGAAGGATGGGCGCTGGAGTTTGAAGAAGAGGCCATCATGAGTGGCAGCACCGTGGAGCACGTGAAAGATGCAGCCCCCATCATGGGCAAATACTTTGATATCCTGGCCATCCGCACCTTCCCGAGTCTCAAGAACCGCGAAGATGATTACAGTGAGCTCTTCATCCGTCAGTTCATCCGCTATGCGGGCATTCCTGTGGTGAGCTTGGAAAGCGCCACCCTGCATCCTTTGCAGAGCCTTACCGATATCATCACCATCACGGAAAACCTGCAAGCCAATCCTTTGCCTGCCGGTCGCAAACCGAAGATCGTGCTCACCTGGGCACCACACGTGAAGCCACTTCCCCAATGTGTGGCCAACAGTTTCTCCCAGTGGGTGAATGCCTGGGGGAACGCAGACTTCGTGATCACACATCCTGAGGATTATGAGCTGGATGAAAAATTCACCAAAGGCGCCACCATCACGCATAACCAACAGGAAGCGCTCAAAGACGCAGACTTCGTGTATGTGAAGAACTGGAGCACTTTCAATAACGAATACGGTAAGATCTATTGCAATGATCCTGCCTGGATGCTCACCAACGAAAAACTGAGCACTACCAATAATGCCAAAGTGATGCATTGTCTTCCCGTGAGAAGGAATGTAGAGCTGAGCGATGAGATCCTTGACGGGCCCAACAGCATTGTCACGCAACAGGCATCCAATCGCGTATGGGCTGCGCAGGCAGTATTGTCAAATATCCTCAGATCCAAATAATTGCAGCGTGGAAACCTTGTACGTAGTCAAGATCGGCGGAAATATCATCGACCATCCGGAGAAGCTGGCGGCATTCCTGCAGTCCTTTGCAGCCTTGCCCGGTAAAAAGATATTGGTGCACGGCGGTGGCAAACTCGCAACTCAGTTGGCGGAGAAAATGAATATCCCCCAGCAGATGGTGGACGGCCGCAGGATCACCGATGCAGAAACGCTCAAGATCGTCACCATGGTGTATGCCGGAGATATCAATAAACGCGTTGTTGCTTCCCTGCAATCGCATGGCTGCAATGCTATCGGCCTCACCGGGGCGGACGGCAATGCCATCCTTGCGCACAAACGCGAAAAAGGCGGTATCGATTACGGATTTGCAGGAGATGTGGACGCCGTGAATGCAGAGCTCTTACATGCACTGCTCAGTCTGAATATGGCTGTGGTACTGGCTCCCATCACGCACGACAAAAAAGGACAACTGCTCAACACCAATGCCGATACCATCGCGCAGGAAACCGCCAAAGGCCTCAGTAAGCATTACAATGTTGAGTTGATCTACTCTTTCGAGAAGAGTGGTGTTTTGCTGGATGCGAATGACGACACAACGGTCATTTCAAGGATCCATCCCGCTTACTACGAAGAACTGAAATCGACAGAAAAAATATTTGCAGGCATGATCCCCAAACTGGATAATGCCTTTGCAGCCATCCGCAGTGGCGTAGGAAAGGTCATCATCGGAAAAGCGGAAGAACTGCCAGCACTGATCGCCGGAACTGCCGGTACAAGCATCGTACATGAATAACCAATCGCTACAGCACCTGCAACATAGCGTGATCGAATTGCTGAAGCAACTCATCGCCATGCCCTCTTTCAGTAAGGAAGAGGAAGGCACTGCTGCCATCATCAAACTTTTCCTCGAAGAACGCGGCATTGAAGCAAAACAATTCAAATTCAATGTTTGGGCCGTCAATAAGCATTTCGATGCCGGCAAGCCCACCCTGTTGCTCAATAGCCATCACGATACGGTAAAGCCCAACAAAGGCTATACGCTCGATCCTTTCAAGCCAATAGTACAGGATGGCAAACTCTTTGGCCTCGGCAGCAATGATGCCGGCGGGCCACTGGTCAGCCTTCTGGCTACCTTCCTGCATTTCTATGATCGCACGGATCTGAAATACAACCTGCTCTTCGCCGCCTCTGCAGAAGAAGAGATCAGCGGGAAAGAGGGGATAGAGATATTGTTACCAGAGCTGCCGCCCATCGACTGCGCCATTGTAGGCGAGCCTACATTGATGCAGATGGCTGTGGCTGAACGCGGATTGATGGTATTGGATGGAATGGCGCATGGCCGTGCAGGTCATGCCGCCCGTGAAGAAGGAGAGAATGCCATTTACAAAGCGCTGAAGGATATCCAATGGTTCAGCACTTACCAATTCCCGAAAGTATCTGAACTACTGGGACCAGTGAAAACCTCCGTTACCGTTATCGAAACCGATAACAAAGCACATAATGTGGTGCCTGCCCAATGCAAATTTGTAGTGGACGTTCGGGTGAATGAATTGTATACTTTTGAAGAGATCCTTTCAGTGATCCGGGAAAAGATCCACAGCGAAGTGACACCACGGAGCACCCGCCTCCGTTCTACCAGCATCGCGCTGGAACATCCGCTGATACAGGCTGGCATCGCATTAGGCAGAACTTACTACGGTTCGCCCACCACCTCAGACAAAGCACTCATGCCCTTCCAGGCATTGAAGATGGGCCCCGGCGACTCGGCTCGCAGCCATACAGCCGACGAGTTCATCTATATCGAAGAAATAGAAAAAGGAATTGCACTATACATTGATCTCTTAAACCAGGTATTATGAAACTGTGGCAGAAAGAAAGCACCACTGTATCTGAACAGATCGAACGCTTCACGGTAGGACGTGATAAGGAATTCGATATCCTCCTGGCGCCTTACGACGTTCAGGGCTCCATCGCGCATGTGACCATGCTCGGCGAGGTAGGTTTGATGAGTAAGGAAGATGCCGCCAAAGCAGTGGCGGGCCTCCGGGAAATTCAGCAGGAGATCAAAGAAGGCAAATTCCGGATCGAAGAGCATGTGGAAGATGTTCACTCCCAGGTGGAGTTGCTGCTGACCCAACGCATCGGCGAAGCCGGCAAGATGATCCATAGCGGCCGCAGCCGTAACGACCAGGT
>JAGIAP010000175.1:0-6414 GCA_017744805.1 Chitinophagaceae bacterium
GGATATGTAGATTTGTCGTCAGATGCAGGTACCAATTCTTATTACTCAATTACCTTACCTGATCCTGCTTACGATTCTCTGGCATTCAGCCTGGTAAACAACTACCGACCTTTAGCCTTGTCTTTATTGAGCCAATGGACCAAACAGAATGGTGGCACGGGTTTCATCGTGGATCTGCGAAGCGGTTCCAACGAAGGGAAACGTCAGGATTATTCTGTTCAGTTCGATGGCAAGAAGCTGCCTGTGGTATTGCTATGGGACAATAGCTCTGTAGTGAGGGCGCAAAGTTTTTTGAATATCGCCCGTCAAATTCCCGGATTCGATATCAGCGAGCGGAAGAAGGAAAATAATCTTATCTGTTTCTGATATTTTGATCACTGTATCCGGTAAAGACTAAAAAATAATAACCGTACAAACTGTTAGAGAAAACACCATGAAAAAATATTTTTATCTGCCGCTCTGCGTACTGGCAGGATCCTGCGCCTGGTTCAAAGGCGGAAGCAAGGACGCATCAGGCAGTAAATCAAATACAACCGCTGCTACCACCACCACAGCAGCAACCACTCCCCAACCACCGGTAGTGCCTCCTTCTAAAAATGGGGTGAAGCCATTCAATACTGTAGTGAAGAACCTCGCCATCCAGAAAGGGCTTTTCAATGTGTATAGCTCCAAAGAGCTGGATAGCGTTTTCTTCGAGATCGGTGATTCATTGCTCGGAAGGGATATCATGGTGATCAACCGTGTGAACAGAGCTCCTGGTGGCATCAATCTTTTCTCCGGAGAAGAGCTGAATGAGAGCACCATCTATTTTGAGAAAGCAGCTAATGAAACCATCAAGATCAGGTTCAGGCTGGTGATAGCAGATGCTGACAGCAGCGATATGATCGCAAAGGCAGTGCAGCTTTCGAGCCTCGATCCCGTGGTAGGATCATTTCCCATCAAAGCTTATGGGAAAGACTCTGCCAGTTATTTACTGGATATGAGCAAGTTCCTCAAAGAAGGTACCAGCTTTGTTCAAAAGATCGACAAAGGTGCTGCCGATGATATCACTCCTTCTTTCCGTGAGCAGGAGCTGATGCAGATCAAGGTATTCCCACTCAACGTGGAACTGCTGGGCAGCCGGAACACACAACTGAAAGAAGATAAGAATGCAGGAAGAGCCGAGGCCGTTCCTGCCACTATTGAAGTAAAGACAAGTTTCGTGGCGCTGCCGGTTGTTCCGATGGCCCGCCGGGTAAGGGACCCACGTGTTGGCTACTTTGCCCAGTATACTTACAAGTTCGCCGATAAGCAACAGAAAACAGAAGTGGAGCAATTCGTTTCCCGCTGGAGACTGGAGCCGAAACCGGAAGATATGGCGAGGTACAAAAGTGGTCAACTGGTAGAACCTGCCAAACCGATCATCTTCTATATCGATCCCAATACGCCCAAGCAATGGAGAAAATACCTGATCATGGGTGTGAACGATTGGGCCAAAGCCTTTGAGAAAGCCGGTTTCAAAAATGCCATCATGGGTAAGGAATGGCCTGAGAACGACAGTACCATGGATATGGACGATGCACGTTATTCTTTCCTCCGTTATTTCCCTTCTGCCGTACCCAATGCCTATGGCCCACATGTGGCCGATCCCCGCAGCGGTGAGATCATTCAGAGCCAGATCGGTTGGTACCATAATGTGATGAGCCTGGTGCATGACTGGTACATGGTGCAGGCCGCTCCCAATGACCCCGAAGCACGTAAGATGCAATTCAGTGAAGAGCTGATGGGACAACTGATCCGCTTCGTATCCAGCCATGAAGTAGGCCATACGCTGGGCCTCAGGCATAACCATATCAGCAGCAGCCAAACGCCCGTTGAAAGTCTGCGCGATATCAATTACCTCAAAACATATGGCCATACTGCCAGCATCATGGACTATGCCCGTTTCAACTATGTAGCACAACCGGAGGATCGTATCCCCCAGGAACTGCTCTTCCCCAGGATCGGTGAGTATGACGACTGGGCTATCGAGTGGGGTTACAAGTATACCGGCAAAACTGCCGAAGTGGACAAAAAGGATCTGTACAAGCTCACTACAGAAAAGCTGAATGGCAACTCCCGCCTCCTCTTCGGAAGCTATGAAACCGGAAGCCATGATCCCCGCAGCCAGTCTGAAGACCTCAGCGATAACGTAGCCAAAGCCAATAGATATGGCATCAAAAACCTGAAAAGGGTGATTGAAGGATTGCCAGAATGGTCTAAGACCGATGATGGGTTCAACAGCTCACTGGCACAGATGTACAACCAAACGGCCAACCAATATTTCAGGTATGTTGGCCATGTGATCAAATTCATCGGCGGCACAACCACTACCATCCGTACGGACAATGATCCTAAACCGGTTGTAGTGCCCGTGTCTAAAGAAAAGCAATTGGATGCCATGAATTTCCTCATCGATGAGGTGCTCACTACCCCAACCTGGTTGCTCAATGAAAAGATCACGGATAAGATCATGGGAACAGCCGGCCCTTATTCCAGCTTTGTGGAAGATATACAGATGCGCGTGATCAATACCCTGCTGGATGCACCGGTGATCCAACAGATCGTGAACAACGAAAAACGCTTCGGTAACGTAAGAACGCTGGGCACTGATCAATACCTTTCCATGATACATAATAATGTGTGGAAAGAATTGAGCCAGCCTTCCGTAAAGATCGATGGATATCGCCGTGCCATTCAGAAAGCATATATCGGTGCCTTGTCCTTCAATCTGACCAATACCACCAGTAAGGAAAATCCCGGTGAGCCCAATCCATATATCGAAACAGATTCCTATTCTATCAGCGTTGCTGAGATGAAAGCCCTGCTGCCGTTGGTGAAAAATGCGATCGGAAAAGCAGCGGATGCTTTGACCAAAGCACACCTGGTAGACCTGGAGTTGAAACTCACCAAAGCTGCTAACGGAAAATAATATTCCATTAACCTTATCTAATACCGCACCCTATGGCAATGCACGATCAGGATCCCATACAAACCATGCAGGCAGTTGCAGCACGCTTCTTTCAAAAGCTTCAGGGCACTATCAGTGCTGAGGAAGAACAGCTATTGAAGCAATGGCTGGCTGTTCAAACAGACGAAGCCCGTAAGTTTTATGAAAGTATGACCGACCAGGCTTCGATCGAAACAGCCCTTCGTTCTTATTATTCAGTTGATGAAGATGCTGCGTTGAAGGATGTTCTGAACAGGATCGGAAAGGATAGCCATGGAACAGATCCCTCTGCTATAGTAGCGGAGATGCCTGCCCGGAGAAGATGGCTGCGTTACAGTGCAGCAGCGGCCGTCGGGATCCTGATCGTTGGCATTGCAACATTCTGGCTTATGACCCGTACCGGAGAGGACCGGCCGGCCACACCACAAACAGCGCATTATAAAAGTGATGCAGGGCCAGGTGGCGACAAAGCCATTCTGCAACTGGAAGACGGGCGTGCTATTTTGCTGGACACGGCTTCAGGTGAGCTGGCAAAACAGGGAAATACCCGTATCCAAAAAACAACAGATGGCAGCATCAGTTACAGCGCTGGTAAATCCGGTAATGATACGGCGATGGTCTACAACAAGATCGTAACGCCCAGAGGTGGGCAATACCAGGTCATATTGCCAGATGGTACCAAAGTATGGCTGAATGCCGCTTCCAGCCTTCGTTTTCCGGTAGCCTTCAAAGGCGGGGAAAGAATAGTGGAGCTTACAGGAGAGGCCTGGTTTGATGTGGCGCAGAATGCAGCCAGGCCATTCAAAGTACAGGTGGCCGGTATCGCTCATCCATTTCAGTTAGATGTACTGGGCACAGCCTTCAATATCCAGGCCTATGCTGATGAACCGGTGCAGGCAGCTACATTGGTGAATGGAAAAGTGAAGGTGTCTGCCGGTGACCAGCAGCAGCTACTGCAACCCGGCCAGCAGGCCAGGCTGAACAATGGCAGTATGCAGGTGATCGATGCCGATATGGATGAAGTGCTGGCCTGGAAAAATGGCATCTTCTACCTGGAGAATGCGAATATTCAGTCTATCATGCGTCAGCTTTCGCGCTGGTATGATGTGGAAGTAGTGTTCGAGGGGAATATCACACAACAGTTTGTGGGTAAGATCCCCCGTAACATGAACTTGTCCGATGTATTGAAAATACTGGAATCCACAGGATGGGTCCATTTTACATTTGAAGGGAAAACAGTCACAGTTTCGCCCTGATAGAAAATTCAGAATTCAGCAACACAATACCAAAACAAACTATGCGAGGCTCCAACCAAACCCATGACCGGGCAATCAGATCCCGCTGGCGGATCGCCAGGATGACTGCTGTTCTCTTACTGCTGGGGCTTATCCAGGCAGGCGCACAGTTGACAGCACAAACAGTTACGCTCAGCGCCAACAAAATGCCGCTGGAGCAGGTCTGTAAAGAAATTGAAAAGCAAACAGGATATTTCTTCGTATATGCGAAAGACCTGCAAAAATCACAGACCATTACCGTTCAACTTAAGAACGAAGAAGTAAAAACTGCTCTCGAAAAAGTGTTCGATCGTTCCAACCTGAAATATGAGGTGATCGGAAAAGTAGTGAGTGTGAATACGAAGAAGAAGGCTGAGGCCGCAGAGGCCAGAACGGAGGCCCAGACTGATACCATGAATATTTATGGCGCCGTTATCACGGAGAAAGGACCTCTGGAGAATGTTTCGGTTACCACTTCAAAGTCTAAGAAGTCTGCCCTTACCGATATCAACGGCACATACCAGATCAAGGGCGTATTGACAGGTGAGGACCTGATCTTTAGCTATGTTGGATATACGCCCCTGCGCAGGAAGGTGGGGAAAGAACGCCAGATAGTAGTGGGATTGCAGGTGGCCGATAACGAGCTCGACAAAGTAGTGGTGAAAGCCTATGGCACCACATCACGCCGTTATTCAACCAGTAGTATCGTGAGCGTTTCCGGAAAGGAGATCGAAAATATCCCTGTGCAAAATCCTATGCTGGCTTTGGCAGGCCGGGTGCCGGGCCTGGTGGTTCAGGCAGCGTCCGGAGAACCGATGGCTCCGGTAAGGGTGGAAATAAGGGGAAGGAATAGTATCAACCCCAATTTCCCCACAGATCCTTTGTATGTGATCGATGGTGTTCCCCAAACAGTGATGAATATTTCTTCTGTGAAGAATTCCGATAAGTTCCCCACCATGATGTCTAACGGACTGAATCAGTCTGACGTGTACAATGTGGGTGGAGGTATCAGCCCGCTGTTTGGATTGAACCCCTATGATATTCAGAGTATCGAGATATTGCAGGATGCGGGTGCCACTGCCGTGTATGGAAGCCGTGGTGCCAATGGCGTTATCCTCATCACCACCAAAAGAGGTAAGGCCGGCAGAACCAGCGTAAATGTGAATATGTCGCAGGGAGTTACCTACGTTTCCAAATTCTATGATATGCTGGATATCCGGGAGTATGTGGCAATGAGAAAAGAAGCGATCGCCAATGATGGATTTACTCCCAGCCTGAACGCAAACTCTCTGGGGTATGCGCCTGATCTGCTTTTGTGGGATACTACCCGCAATGTGGACTGGCAACGTTACCTGTATGGGAATCCTGGCCTATACTCCAGCGTTAGTACTGCCCTGTCCGGAGGTAACGATCAGATGACCTTCCGTTTGAGCGGCGCTTATTCAAGAACGAAGGATATCAAAGCAGTAAGCGGTATCAATCAATCCTTGTCGTTGAATGGTGCATTGGATTATAAGAGCATCAACAAGAAATTCACCATGAAGTTGAACCTGATGATGGTGAATGGTATCTCCAATTCAGTGAACCAACCCATCGGGAATACACTTCCTCCCAATGCGCCTGAACCTTTCGACAGCCTGGGCAATCTTAATTATGCAGGATACAGCATCTGGGGAAGCATGCCTTTTTCTTCATTGAAGAATTCGGCTGACACCAGGTCTGCCCAAATGAACTCCAGTATAGAATTATCATACAACCTTTTCAAGGGCCTTAACCTGGGCGCAGCTTTGCGTACAAGGAAATCCACTTCCGATGTTTTCAATATCACGCCTGTTGCCAGCAAAGACCCGATGGCTATGCCCATATCCAGACAAGGCACTAACTATAAAGGGAATACGGAGATCAAAGGGCTTGTGATTGAGCCCTATATCAGTTATGGTATGACCCTGGGGAATGGAGCGCTGGACATGACTTTGCGGGGAACCTACGAGCATAATAAAACTTCTGCGCTCACCGTGCAGGGGTCGAATTACACAACGGATGACCTCATCCGGTCTATCAAAGATGCGCCCACCAAGGATGCGAAGGACAGATACGGAGAGTACAAATATACCGGCGGCATGTTTGCCCTGAACTATAGGCTCAATCACAAGCCCTTTGATCTCCGTATTC
>JAGIAP010000175.1:6424-11369 GCA_017744805.1 Chitinophagaceae bacterium
GCTATAGGCTCAATAACCGTTATCTCGCAGACCTGGCCCTGAGGCGAGATGGTAATACACGTTTTGGTCCGGGAAAACGCTTTGGTAATTTCGGCTCATTAGGCCTTGGATGGATCATTACAGAAGAGGACTGGGCTCAAAAAAACTTCCCATCGTTCCTTACCTTTTTGAAACCTTCCGTCAACTACGGTATCACCGGTTCCGACCAGGTAGGGGAGTTCCGTTATCTGACCCAATGGGGTAACAGCGGTATACAGGATGTGCCAACTATCATTGGGTACGACAGTGTAGTGCCAAAGATCCCGCAATTACAGGCTAATGAGGATTTCCACTGGAGCACCAGCAGGCAGATCAATCTCTCGCTCGAGATCGGGATCCTCAACAGGATCAATATCATTTTGAATGCCTACAGAAACAGGACCAACGATCAATTGGTAAGTTTCCCTACCGGCGTGTACACAGGTTTCAGCAATGTAACGGCCAACTCCCCGGCCGAAGTGGAGAACAAAGGATGGTCCATTTCTATTTCTGCAGAAGCGATCAAAACAAAGGATTTCAGTTGGAATATCAGCTTCAATACTTCGCGTAAATGGAATAAGCTCTTGTCGTACCCTAACCTGGAGCTCTCTCCCTGGGCTACCACCTACAAAGTAGGGGAGTCTGTGGATCTCCGTTATATGACCAAATATCTGGGTGTGGATCCTGCAACCGGCGAATTGATGTTTGTTGATCAGAACAAGGATGGACTGATCAAATCCAATAGTTCAGTGGTGCCAGGCACAGCAGATGATGATAGGATCATCAGTGTAAATATCATGCCCCAGTTCCAGGGATATATGATGCATTCGTTCAGGTACAAGAATTTCAACCTGAGCCTCAACTTTACTGTGAGCCGCTTTGATGCGCCCAACTTACTCAATGGCAGGAATGGTACCATGCAGAATATCGGGAAATGGGAGTATGAAAATCGCTGGACTACCGTTGGCCAGGAAGCGCTGGCTCCCCGCCTCACGGTAAAACAAAGTCCCCAGGGAGCTGGTTCACTTGGTATGTCGGACGGCGCCTATACCAGGGCTAATTTCATCCGCCTCGGGCAGGCCAGTTTCAATTATCTTCTCTCCGAGAAACTTGCGAAGAAAATTGGAATGCAGGGCATGAATATCGGTTTGAATGGGAACAACCTTTTCCTGCTGACAAATTACCAGGGGATGGATCCTGAAAAAGGGAACAATCCTTCAGGTCAGCCATTGATGAGCACCATTTCCCTCACTGTTAACTGCAATTTCTAATGCTAAAGCCATCAATCATGTTTATCGATATCAATAAAAGAATGGTCGCCATCGGTTGCTTCCTGCTGCTGATGTTGGCCACCAGTTGCGAAAAGATGTTGGATATAGAAAGGCCGCGGGATTCCGTGAGCGATGAAACTGCTTTTTCCAATAATGCGAATGCCAACAGTGCGCTTGCCGGGATGTATGGATGGATGATGGATGCCGATGGTGCATTATCCTTCAGCAATGGCGGCCTCTCCGTGTATGCTGCACTGTTAGCTGATGAAGGTTATTCCAGTCTTGGGGCAGAGGGTGTGGAAGAGTTACAATTCTACCAGAACAAACTGTATACAGATAATTCCCAGGTGCTTACCATGCTTTGGGACAGGCCTTATAAAGTGATCTATGTGGCCAATGGTATCCTTGAAGGTGTGGCCGCTTCCACTTCCGTTCTGTTGACAGACAGCGCCCGCAGGCAGTTGAATGGTGAGGCTAAGCTGGCCAGGGCTTTCTCCTATTTCTACCTGGTGAATCTTTTCGGGGATGTTCCGCTGCTCATTAAGACAGATATCACTGAAACCTCTACCATGGGAAGAACCCCGGTGATAGAGGTATACAAACAGATAGAGCAGGATCTGAAAGATGCGTACGCGTTGTTGCCCGATCATTACCTGGTTTCCGGTGGCACTAAAAAACGTCCCAACCGCTGGGCCGCCGCAGCCTTGTTGGCACGCACTTATCTTTACCAGCAAAAATGGGCCGAAGCTGAAGCCCAGGCCAATCTTGTAATTGAGAGCGGTATGTTTCAAACACTGTCGCCGGCCAATGTTTTCAAGCCGAACAGTAATGAAGCTATCTGGCAATTGAAGCATGAGGTGAGTGATCGTGCAGGATTGTATACAAAGGATGCCTTGTTGTTCATGCCGGAATACAGGTACAAATACATGCCTGACGATTACAAGATGTTATTCATGCTTCCCGATTTCTACCCGCTTGTGTATCCTTATCTCACCCCCACCGTTCCAATACGGGCTGCGCTGAAGGATGCATTTGAAGCCAATGATCAGAGAAAGGAGAAATGGCTGGAAGAAAACCCCACACCAGATATCGAGCCCTGGAATGCAGTGCCTTACTGGTATTCATCCAAGATCGAAAGGATAAGAGCGGGTGTAGGGGAAACAACTCCCGGTGATGGCTATCTTACCGTATTGCGTATCTCCGAGCAATACCTGATCCGTGCTGAAGCCAGGGCGCAGATAGGGACCGATCTTTCAGGAGCTGCCAATGATATCAACCAGATCCGGAACAAGAATGGGCTTGGTAATACTGCTGCTGCTACCAAAGAGCAATTGCTGGACGCTGTTATGCAGGAGCGCCGGGTGGAGTTCTTTGGCGAATATGGCCATCGCTGGTTCGATCTTAAACGTACCGGCCGCGCAGCAACTGTGCTGGGAACATTGGACTACAAGCAGCCCTGGAGCAATAATCATCTCCTGATGCCGATCCCTGCCACTGAAATTGAAAAGAACCCCAGGCTTACGCCCAATCCTGGCTACTGATATCTTTCTCATGTGAATGTTCGTTTTGGCCCCGGGATCTTTCCGGGGCTTTTCTTATGGAATGGCCCATTGGCCGGCATCTATTCCTTCCGGTCCATTCGCTTTTTTAGTTATTTTTGGAAAGAGCCCTGTACCGGTACTTCAAGCATATATTTATGTTACTAACTATCAGCACTACTCGAAAACCTGCAACCGATCTGAGTTTTCTTCTGCACAAGCATCCCGATAAAGTGCAGCAGGTGGAGATCTCTGCAGGTATCGCTCATCTTTTCTACCCGGATCTTTCCGATGAGAAATGCACCATCGCCCTTCTCCTCGATATTGACCCTGTAGGGCTCGTTCGTAAAAAGAGTGATAATGATTTCGCCTTGCAGCAATATGTGAACGATCGCCCCTATGTGGCCAGTTCACTCATGAGCGCTGCCATCGCCAAAGCCTTCGGTACCGCTATGGGTGACCGTTGCCAGCTCAAGCCCGAACTGGTGTCGATCCCGTTTCCCCTGGAAGTGCAACTCAGCGGCCTGCCGGTTAAAGGTGGCGAGGAGATGCTGCATTCCCTCTTCGCGCCATTAGGTTACGGCATCGAAGCCAACGGATACCCCATCGATCCACAATTCCCTGAATGGGGACAGAGCCGCTATTATTCCGTTCGATTGACCAATACCGTTACCATTCAGCACTTACTTACGCATCTCTATCTGCTGATACCCGTTTGTGATAACGAGAAGCATTATTTTGTAGGGCAGCATGAAGTGGAAAAATTGATGGAAAAAGGGAAGGACTGGTTGCCCTCGCATCCGGCCCGCGAACTGATCACCAAAAGATACCTCAAATACAAGAGCAGTCTCACCAATGAAGCGCTCAGTATGCTGCTGAAAGAAGAAGAGGAAGAGCCGGAAGAAGCGGTTGCTGAGGAAGAAAGTATACCGAAGCTACGCGTGCATGAGCAAAGGCTGAAAGCGGTTTGTGATGAGCTCTTGCTCACAGGCGCCCATTCCGTGGCTGACCTGGGCTGCGGAGAAGGCAAACTGCTCAAGCTGTTGATGGAACAAAAGCAATTCAAGAAAGTATTGGGGATGGATGTCAGCCATCGATCGCTCACCATCGCGCATGATAAACTGAAAACGGAAAGAATGCCGGAGAAGCAAAAGGAGCGGCTCAGCCTGATCCAGGGCTCTCTCATGTACCGCGATAAACGCCTCGAAGGCTATGAGGCGGCTGCCCTGGTAGAAGTGATCGAGCACCTGGATGAGCCCCGGCTGGCCGCTATGGAAAAAGTGATATTCGGTTATACAAAACCGATGCATGTGATCATCACTACCCCCAACAAGGAATACAATATCCTGTTTGAGTCCATGCCGGAGAATGCCATGCGGCATACCGATCACCGCTTCGAATGGACCCGCACTGAATTTGCCGACTGGGGCAACCGGGTAGCCCTGGAGCACGGGTACCATGTAAGTTTCAAGGCTGTAGGAGAAGAAACACCTGAAGTAGGTGCTCTCACCCAAATGGCTATTTTCTCAAAGAACAAATAAGATGAACATGCGATCCAACGCAGAGTATATACATATCCCCAAACTCTCACTGGTTGTGCTGATAGGTGCTTCCAGCTCCGGGAAATCCACTTTTGCCAGAAAACATTTCAAGCCCACGGAGATCGTCAGCTCTGATCAATGCCGAGGTATCGTGAGCGATGATGAGAACAGTCTCACGGCTTCCGACGATGCTTTCGACCTGGTGCGGTACATCGTTGCCAAAAGATTGAAGAATGGGTTGCTCACCGTGGTGGACGCCACCAACGTACAGGATGGCGCGCGTAAAGGCTGGATCAAACTGGCCCGTGAATACCATGTGCTGCCCATCGCCATCGTAGTGAATACTCCCGAAAAGATCTGTACGCAGAGGAGTAAGTTACGACCCGACCGGGACCTGGGCCCGCACGTGATCCCGCATCAGATATCACAATTGAAAAGAAGCCTTCGTCATTTGAAATCGGAAGGGTTTCGCGGCATTTTTGAATTGTCGGTGGAAGACACGGACAATATCAAAGAGATCATCCGTGATCCATTGTACAATGATAAGAATGAAGTACATGGCCCATTCGATATCATC
>JAGIAP010000176.1 GCA_017744805.1 Chitinophagaceae bacterium
GAGTAATACAATTCGATCCATGTTAAAGCTTTTAAGGTTTTCTGGCAAATAAGTTGGCATATAAATATAAAACCAGCAATTATGAAAGCCCCAGTTTTTACACCAGCGGTTGCCGCGCTTAGTCTGGCAACAGTGCTATTCAGTTCCAGTGCATCGTACAGCAATACGACGGCCCTTTCAGGCAGTTCAACCAACAGCCATTCCGCTACTGCGGTAGCTGTCAAAGACGAAGGTTTATCCACTTCAACAGCCTGGCAACAGGTGCGCGTGAGGGTGCCGCTCATTGTGGTAAGCTCTCCGGGTATCTCCATCACCATTGGTGATAATGGCCGCCGTTGCTACCGGAACCCGGCCGGTTATGATTACTGGGAAGGCCGCGATGGCCGGTATTACCTTGACGAAAGGTATATCCGTTACGTAGATTACGATCGCCGCTCTTACAGGGATTGGGATTGCCATGATCGCCGTTATTACAAGAAGTACAAGAGAAATGGACATGGTCATGGGCATGGCAACGGTCATGGACGTGGACATGGAAGAGGCCACGACCGCGACTGGGATGATGATTAAGCCCTGCAAGCCCATTCACTGCAAAGTACAACCGATAACAATCTGGAAAATAAAAAACGGGATAAGTATAATGCTTATCCCGTTCCTTTTTGTATTCTTTTCTATTACATATAGCCGAGTATTTTGAGCATGGCCTGAGCGCTTTGCTCCTTGGCATGCAGCCAGTCTACCAGCTTTCCATTTTTATCGTATCCTACGATCACGTGCTTGGGTGAAGGGATGAGGCAGTGTTTGATACCGCCGTATCCGCTGATCTGGTCCTGGTAAGCGCCGGTATGGAAGAAGCCCACGCGGAGGGGCACTGCGCCATTGGTCTTGGGCAGGAACACTTCATTCACGTGCTCTTCGGAATCGTAATAGTCGTGGCTATCACAAGTGATGCCACCCAGTACCACCCGCTGGTATTCCTGGTCCCATTTGTTGACGGGCAACATCAGGAATTTCTCCCCGATCCCCCAGGTGTCCGGGAGGGTGGTGATGAAGGATGAGTCGATCATATACCAGATCTCGCGATCGTTCTGGATCTTCTCTCCTATTACGCTATAGATATGCGCCATACTCTCCCCTACGGTATAGCTACCGAATTCGGTGAAGATATTGGGCATTGGGACATTGTTCTTTTTGCAGGCTTTTTTGATATTGCCTACAATTTCGTTGATCATGAACTGGTAGTCGTACTCGAAGCCCAGGGAGTGCTTGATGGGGAATCCGCCGCCAATATTGATGGAGTCCAGTTCGGGGCAGATCTTCTTGAGCTGACAATACAGGTTGATCACTTTGTTGAGCTCGCTCCAGTAGTACACATCGTCCTTGATGCCTTTGTTGAGGAAGATATGGAGCATTTTCAGTTGGAAGCGGTCTTCGTTCCCTTCGATCTTGTCTACATAGAATTCCAGCACATCGCGGGCGCGGAAGCCCAGGCGTGAGGTGTAGAACGGGAAGGTGGGCTCTTCTTCCGCAGCGATGCGGATACCGAGCTTGAAGGGCACTTTTACCGATTTCTTGTACTGCTGCAATTCTTCCTTGTTGTCCAGCACGGGGATCACGTTCTTGAAACCGGTATTGAGCAGTTGGGCTATACGGGTGGTATAGGTTTTCTGCTTGTAGCCGTTACAGATGATGAATGTGTCCTTGTTGATCTTTTTGCGGGCGTACAACCTCTTGATGATCTCGATATCGTAGGCGTACGAGGTTTCGAGATGGATATCATGCTTCAGGGCTTCCTCCACCACAAAGGCGAAATGGGAACTTTTGGTACAATAGCAATAGTTGTACTTGCCTTCATAGCGGTGCTTTTTGAAGGCGTTGGCGAACATCTTCTTTGCCTTGTTGATCTGGTTACCAATTTTGGGGAGGTAGCTGAGCTTGAGCGGCGTACCATACTTATCGACCAGTGCATTGAGGTCGAGGCCATTGAAAAATAGATTGCCGTCCTTTACATCCAAACCTTCCTGGGGCCAGTTAAACGTTTGCTCCACCAGGTCGGTATAGGAGTTGTTCATGAACTGATTCGGATTGCTGATGGCTTTAAGTTTTAGTAGTGAATTAAAAAGCGCATGCCAAAAAAGTTACACAAAAGTAAATGTTTGTATGATTTTACAAATAAAAAAAACCGGATGACTTATCACCCGGCTTTTGTATTGTGATCGCTTACCGATTATTTCACGGAAGCAACGATGTTCTTGAAAGTAGCAGGCTCGTTCATTGCCAGATCAGCCAGGATCTTACGATCGAGGGTGATACCTTTCTGGTTCAGTTTGTGGATGAACTCAGAGTAGGTCAGTCCTTCTTCCCTTACAGCGGCGTTGATACGGGCGATCCACAGCGCGCGGTATTCTCTTTTCTTCAGTTTGCGGCCAACATATTTGTACTGGAGGCCTTTTTCCATTACGTTTTTCGCAACGGTATATACATTTTTACGTTTACCGTAGTAACCTTTGGCGGCTTTCAGGATCCGTTTGCGGCGAGCCCTGCTTGCTACGGCATTTACTGAACGTGGCATATCTAAATAAGTTTAAAGTTGAATTGATAATAAAGTTCCCGGAAATTATTTCAGACGCAACAGACGCTTAACGAAGTCTACGTTTGCTTTGTGAACTACGCCATCTTTTGCCAGAGCGCGTTTACGCTTCTTAGATTTTTTGGTGAGGATGTGACGTTTGAAAGACTTCTGGTGCGTGATCTTTCCGGTGCCGGTAACTTTAAACCTCTTTTTAGCACTGGAGTTGGTTTTAACCTTTGGCATTTTTACTACCTTTTCTTGTGATACCCTGCTGGCGCCCCCGAACAGTCGGAGAACTTTTTGGGCCTTGTGGGCAATGTGAGTACGGCGTTTGTTATTGGCTCGATACTCAAAATGGAGCGCAAAGGTAGGAAATTCAGTGAAATAGCGAGCAGTTCTGACTAAAAAATCCGGTAAAATATTGGATTATTTCTTGTTTTGCCTTTATCCAATACCCGGATCGGCTCACAAAGAACGGATAAATTATTGAAAATGATCATAAAAGATCATCCTGCCCCTACCCCCACCGGCAGGGCCTTTTACCTGGCAGTAGCGGTCCGGAGCAGGATGACGCCTCAATTCTTTATAAAGAGAAGAGCAATTGCTCGTCCCTGTCCTCCACCGGGATCTGGCGGATGAAATTGTCGAATCCCTGCTGATCGTCGTGGCTGGAATAAACCCCGTATGAATCGATCATATACCCGGTAGTGCCATCATTGGCCTCGATGATGTACAAAATGGAATTGTCGTCAGGATTGCTCATCCCCTCAAAACGATAGGTCTTGACGATCTTGAGATCTGCCGGCTGATAAGCCTTCCCGCCTGACTCCAGCATGATGCCCTGCGGCGTGTATTTGAAGGGTTTGTCCATATTACGGGCCTTGCAGGCATTGAGCACATCCAGGAGCGTTGACATTTGATCCGGGCGACTATTAGTTACCATAATCTCGTATTTTGAATAGTTCAGTAAAATATTATGCCAGGGGTTGGTGTGATCGGGGCTTACTAAAGGTAAGGAAAAAAGCGGGGACGCGAGCGACGGCCACTCCAAAAACAAAAGCCGCATCCCCGTTGGATGCGGCCTTTCAAGCCTTAACCTTATTGCTACATCAATTCCCGTAGCCGGGATTCGGTTCAATGTTCTTATTGGCATTGATCTCCGATAAAGGAATAGGCATAATGGTCTTCTGGTTCGGATAGTCTATAGCGATAGTTACCGCACCGGAGCGGTATTTGGTAAAGCTTTGTTTCCACCGCGTGAGGTCGAACAACCGATGGCCTTCAAAAGGCAGCTCTCTCCTCCGTTCGTTCCTGATCAGCTCCAGCAATGCCGCTCCTGTTTCCGTGGTAGGCGTCGGAGTGGCGAAAGCCCTTTTCTTTATCACATCGATATCGGCCACGGCATCCGCTTCTTTGCCGGGTTGCATGGCGCGCGCCTCCGCACGGTTCAGGTAAACCTCCGCCAGGCGCATGATCTTGATACCTTCTTCAAATGTGGTGATATTGGTGTACTTGTTGATGATCACGGCGGGGTTCTCTCCCCCACTGCCGGACCTTTTGCTCTTGATCAGAAAGCCTCTCCTGGCATCCGCTGCATCATACGCGTTGTACAGGTTGTCGGTGGCCAGCAGGTCACCGTAGCTGCCGCTTTGCAAAGTGAAGTTGGTGAGCTGGTCACTGCCCAGGTTATCGGTAGTGAGATAATGTACTTCGAAAATGGTCTCGCTATTGTTCTGCAAACCGAAATCGGTGAGCAGTTTCTCGCGGGTGAGCAATGTATACTTGTTGGCGCTGATCACTTCTGTGGCCATCGCTTCCGCTTTTTCCCAATCGCCCATATAGAGGTATACCCTGCTGAGCAGCGCCTTTGCGCCGTTCAGGGTGATCTTGCCTTTATTGGAAGCGCTGAAACCGATAGGTGAGGCCGTCAGTAATCCGATGGCGCTCTGCAGATCGTTCACTATCTGCTGGTAGGTTTCCTTTGCGGTATTGCGTTTGGGAGAAATGATATTGCTATTGTCGGGAACGGTTTTGGTCACTACCGGGATCCCTAAATGCGATGCATCGGCCGTGAAATTATATGGCTGTGCATACGTTCTCGCCAGATCGAAAAAGGCCAGGGCCCGCATGGCATAGGCTTCTCCGAGGATATGCTTTTTCTCGGGCTCCTCAGAGGCGGGCAGTTCAAGCGCCGATCCTTTCTCTATCAGGATATTGGCATTGGCCACCAACAGGTAGAGTTGGTTCCAGGTAGCGCGTACACGGCTATCATTGATGGTGACAGCATATTGATCATTGGGAAGATATCGTCCTGAATTCTTTTTACTGATATATCCGTTATCAGCCATCAGGTCTGCGTTGACGAACATGGTTCGCCCATAATAATCGGCGCTCTTCATCAGTGAATAGATGCCATTGATTGCGCCACGGGTTGAGGGCAGGTCAACGATCACTTTATTGAGCGCGGTGGATTGCTGCGGCGTGGTGTCCAGGAATCCTTTTGTACAGGAACTGAAGGAAGCCGTCAACAGCAATGCCGGGAATATTTTATGAAGATGGAATGGTTTCATTGTTCAATTTTTAGGTTATCAGAACTTGATATCGATGCCCACCAGGATGGTCTTGTAAATGGGCGCATTCTGGTCTACATAGCCATCGATGCCCACTTCGGGATCGAATGTGATACGATCGTCCTTCAACCAGGTGTAGAGGTTATTGGAACGAAGATATACGCGCGCACTGCCGAGATGCAGGTTCTGTATCCATTGTTTGGGAAGATCGTAACCAACTGTGATATCGCGCAGGCGGATGAAATCGCCATCGTACAGGAAGCGGGTGGATGAATGATTGCTGCTTCCGCTCTGTGAGCCACGATACACCACTTTCGGTAGCTTGCCCTGGTCACCTGCTTTCTGCCACCTGTTCTCATAATAGTAGCGGGGCATAGCCGAGGTAGGACCGAATCCGGCCGATCCATCGCTGAATGAATTGGAGCCCCAGTTATCATAGACCTTGTTGCCGAAGCTGCCATAGAGTTGGAAGCTGAGCGTGACGCCTTTGTATGCGAAAGTATTGGTGATACCAGCGTACCAGTCAGGCAGCGCAGAGCCCTGGTTGAAACGGGTGGCTTTTCCGTATTCGTTGGTGGTAGTGCTTTTGGTGCCATCGGTATACCAGAGGGATTCACCGGTGTTCTCGTCGGCGCCCGCAAATCCGGGTAGATAGAATTGATAGAAATCCCCCCCTTCATAGCGGTTGAAAGTACCTACGATGGGACTTTGCAGCCTGGTGATCTTGTTCTTCAAGGTAGCGAACATGAATCTCGTATTCCAACTGAGCCCGCTTTCTTTGGATTGGATATTCACGGTATTCAATTCCATTTCCAGTCCACTATTTTCCATCGATCCGATATTCTGCATCACACTGGTAACACCGTTGGTGGCGGAAACCGGGCGATCCAGCAACAATGCCGACGTGGTGCGCACATAATATTCTATTGTGCCCTGGACCCTGGAATTCAGTAATCCGAAATCGACGCCCACATTGAAAGGTTTGTTCTTTTCCCAGGTGAGTTGATCGTTGCCGTATTGGCTCAGTGCAAAGCCGGGGTTATTGTCGTAGCTATAGGTATTGGCATAGAGCCCGCGCGAGGCAAAATCATCGATGCTCTGGTTGCCATTGCTGCCGTAAGTGGCGCGGAGGCGAAGGTCGGAGAAGAGCCGCTGAGACTGCATGAACTTTTCCGCAGCGATATTCCAGCTAGCCCCTATCGACCAGAAATTACCGAATTTCTGGTGCTCACCAAAGCGGGAAGACCCATCCCTTCTGAATGAACCGGAGAGATAGTATTTACCATCGTAGTTGTAAGATATATTGCTGAAAGCGCCTACCAGGGTATTGCTGGTAGCCGAGCTTCCGCCATCAACCAGTACGGACGCGTTGTTGAGCGTATACGTGTTGGGAATGAAATTGCGCTTGGTGAGTGCAACGCCGGTTGTTTGGATGCGCTGTCCTTCATACCCGATGAACGCTTCGATGCCATGTACGTCCCAATCTTTTTTGTAACGAAGGATATTGGTGCTGACCAGGTTGGAAGTTCTTCCGGTGCCGTATTCAGCGATACCGCCATTGGTCCTTGCCGTGCCGATCCCCGCTTTTGCATAATCGAAATTCTCACCATACTGGAAATCGATACTATTCTGTGTTTCCAGGGTGAGGCCATTGATGATCATCAGCTTTGCGCCGATATTTCCGATAAAATTATAGCGGTCCTGTGTATAGCGATTCTCCTTCACGAAGGCAACAGGATTGTAGTTATTGGAATAACTGAGATCGTAGGAGCCATCATCCTTATAGATCTTCAACCAGGGCTGATAACGTTTGTAAGCACGAACAGGATTGGCATTGCTACCTTCGTCCTTTACCAGGTTGGATTTGGTGGCGCTGGCCAGCAATCCCAACGAAAAGGAGAACCTGGAACTTGCCTGGTTATTGAGGTTGAGCTTGCTGGTATATCTTTTGAAATCGCTTCCGAGCATGGGCGCTTTGGCGTTGTAATAGCTGGCGCTGGCATAGAATTTCGTTTTATCGTTCCCTCCGCTGGCAGAAAGATCGAACTGCTGGTAGGCTCCGTTACGGATCAGGGCATCGAACCAGTCTGTATTCACGGTACTGTCTACGCCGTTGGCCTTCACTTCCGCATCGAAGTCGGTGATGTTCTTTCCTGCATTCACCCATCCTTCGCGCATCAGTTCCATCATTTCGCGGGTATTGAGTGGGCTGGAGCCCTGTACATTGGTGATGGTGTTGGAGCCTGCCTGTGCGGACACACTGAATTGTGTTTTGCCCGCCACTCCTTTCTTGGTGGTAATGATGATCACCCCGTTAGCGGCGCGGGAACCATACAAAGATGCGGCGGATGCGTCCTTCAGCACGGAGATGCTGGCCACATCGGAAGCGTTGAGGCTATTGAGATCGCTGGCATAGAGCGGTACGCCGTCCACCACATAAAGGGGAACATTGCCACCGGTGATGCTACCGATACCGCGTATGCGCACATTACCGGAGTAGCCCGGTTGCCCGGAACCGGTAGATACGATCACGCCGCTCACATTGCCCTGCAGGTTGTCCTGCACGGAAGCGCGGGGAGAATGTTCCAGTTGTTTGGAGCTCATGGAGCCTACAGAGCCGGTGAAGCTACCCTGGCGACTGCTACCATAGGCCGTCACCACTATCTCATCGAGGCGGGAAGCGCTCCGGGTGAGGGTCAGCGTCAGGTTCAGGCTTTCGTCCCTCACCCTGATCTTCTGGCTGAGTTTGGCGAAGCCGACGGAAGTGACATGTATCTCGTATTCTCCGGCATTCACATCGTTCAAAACAAATTCCCCGTTGGCGCCCGTACTGGTGCCGTATTTAGTGCCTTCCAGCACCACGGAAGCGCCACTGACGGGATTATTGCCGGCATCCACCACGGTGCCGCGGATGGTATGCTTTGCGAAGAGCTCCAGGGGTGCGGGCATTAGGGCCGGTTCTTCCTTCCTTCTTACGATGATGGTTTTATTGACGATGGAGAAAGTGAGCGGCTGTTCTTTGAAAGCCGCTCTCAGCGCGTCTTCCAAACTCACCTCATTTACCACCACATCGGTGTTCTTTGTATCCCTGATGAGCTCATCGGTGTACAAAAAAAGATAACCACTTTGTTTCCTGATCTCTTTGAAGATCTTCTGGAGCGGGGCGTTCTTCTCATGCAGTGTGATCTTTTGAGCGAACCCATTTGCGCTCACCTGCAGACAGCCAACAAGCAGCAGTAATGCAATCAATTTCATAATCCGCAAGGTTTTGGCTACTGGTGAAAGGCCTGGTAATGGACGGCCTTTACCGCGAAGGTTTAAATACATACATTTGTGTAGTTTAGGTTAAACAATAGCAGTCCCGGTATTCCGGGAAAATGGATTAACCTTACTGTCGCCGGGTTCAGACCGCCATCTGGAACCGGCTTTTTGTTAGTCCATTTTTATATTTCGATAAACAGTCTTACGGTAATATCGTTACGGTCCTCCCTTCTATTTTGTATTTGAATTCACCTGTCAGGCTCAGCATATGGATCGCTTCATCCAGCGATGCATTGCGGGGCAGCATGCCCCTGAAATGCTTTGTGAGCCTGCCATTGGCGATAATGTCCACATCATACCACCTGGATATCTGCCTCATCACTTCACGCGCGGGGGTACCATCGAAATGGAAAAAGCCATTCTTCCAGGCAGTGGCTGCATCTATATCGGCTGTTTGCACTTTGATGGGCGTTCCGGGTTGGACATCCACCATAGCCTGCTGCCCTGGTTTGAGGATTTGCGGATCCACACCGCCCGCAGGGCGGCTGACGCGCACGCTGCCTTCTACGAGGCTGGTGCGCAAGATGGGCTCGTCCAGGTAACTGTTGAGGTTGAAGCTGGTGCCCATCACTTCCACATCCATCTTTTCAGTATTGACGATGAAGGGCTTTTGGGGATCTTTCACGATCTCGAAATAGGCTTCGCCCTGCACCGTTACCTTACGCATATTTCCAGTAAAGGCCGTTGGATAGGAAATGCCGGAAGCCGCATTCAGCCACACTTTGCTGCCATCGGGCAGGGTGATCTTGTACTGGCTGCCTTTGGGAGTAAGCAATGTATTGTACTGTACCTGGCCGTTGTTGGCGCCGGTATGATGATGGTAACTGAGCTCTCCATCCTTGTTCTTGCTGATGGTGGCCCCGCCCTGTGATGCAAGGGTACCGTCGGCTGCCGTGTCCAGGGAGATCTCCCTCCCATCGGCCAGGCGAAGGATGGGCGATGGTTTTCCTGTATGTACCGGGTTGGTGGCGGCGGGCGCCTGATCCTGCATTGCCGTTTTCTTTTCTTCTTTTCTATTATTACTGTTCATCAGGTAGATGCCTCCAAGGCCTGCCACCAATACGACGGCAGCGGCCACCATCCATTTCTTCCAGGATGGTTTGGGCTTCAAACTCAGTACAGTAGCCGGTTCCGGGCTCTCCGCCTTTTTCAGCACGGCAGAGAAGAGAGCATCGGCCTCTTTATTGTCTATTTTTCTATCGGGTGCATAATGCTGTAGTTTCGAATCCAGCAATGCCTTCAATGCCTCATCTTGCTCACCGGAAGCGATCAGTTGCAGGAACTCCTGTCGCTCCCCTTCAGTGCAGGTTTTATCGAAGTATCTTTCAAATAGCCATTCGATCCTGTTTATATCCATGGTGTGTTTTGTTATGAATGAGGGTATATCCCCTGTAAACAGACAAACAGGAAAAATGGAAGGGGTAGTCTGCCGGAAAAAATATTACAGGAAAAGGAGAAAGTATTGCGGAAGCAGGTTGCCGCTTCGGGTCAGGTGCTTTTTGATGTGGTGGATGGCGGCCATGATATGTTTCTTGACGGTCTCTGCCGAGATGCCCAGCTCCCGGGCGATCTCGTCATGCTTCAGGCCGGAATCCCGGCTGAGGAGATAACAGCGCTGTTGCTGTGGAGGTAGTTGAACGATGGCTTGCTGCAGTTGCTTTTCAAGCTCCCGGTACCGGAGCTCGTTTTCGGTTGCGTGATGGTCTTCCGTCATGCCGGCCTTGATCTCGCGGAGCAGGGCTTCCTCATGGGCCTTTCTCCTGAGGCCATTGAGCACATGGTTACGGGTGAGGCGCAGCATCCAGGCGCGGATATTGTGGACCTGGTCCAGGGTTTGACGATGGGTCCAGATCTTCACGAATATATCCTGCACCATATCCCGGGCAATGATATCCGATTGGGTGAGATGAAAGGAGAAAGAAAAGATAAGGTCCCGGTATTGGTCAAACAGTTGCCGGAAGGCGTTCTCATCGCCTTGCGCAATCTGGTGAAGCAACTGTTTATCCTGGTTATGGGTATTCAAGTTTTGGTTCCGCGGGTCAGACGGGCGATAAAAATAGGGAAAAGAATGTGGATGCGCTGAGCCTCGCCGTATCAAATATGCGGATACCTGCCAGGAGGGGCATTATGGATCGGGGGACTGCGACTCTCCTGCCAGCGAGCTATCCACTTGTCCGGTTCCTCTTTTCAGCGGCTCGGTTGGCGGTTGCGGTGCTTCCACAAAGAACAATACGGTAATGGCGCCGGCAAAGAAGAGCGCCAATGCAATGGAGATGGGGATCCAGTCGGTTGGTTTGCCGGGAGGTCTTTTTGAGTAATCGATCATTTCCTGCATACGAAATCATTTACGGGTGAGCTGATCTCAGGAGGGAGCGGTGAAGGTTTTCGTAAATGAAGGATATAGAAAAATGGAGATGCAGGGCTTTACCAAATATACAATTTTCAGGAAAAATGGACAAGAGAGACCGATGCGGAGAGCCACAAATCGGAGCGAACCAATAGAAGTCATTCGCAGGAAATAGATGGCAGCGGGAATAATTTACACCAATCTCTTAGGATATACTTCAATGCTGGAACCTTCTGCGAAGAAAACAGAAAGGGGTGCCTGGTGGGTCAATGGGCTGAAAGGCTCACCATACAAGGCTTTGAAGTCGCAATTTATAGTGCAGGAATCCACTTTGTAGGTATCCCATCGCGGATGCGCCACCTGGTATTCAGAGGCGTTGGCATCTGAATATTTCGCGTATCCCCAGAAATGTTCGGTGATGAATTCCTCTTCGGAACCGGACTGCAAGGCTAGCGGTTGATTGGTGGCAGATACTGCCAGTTGATTCCATTGGCCGTTGAATTTCCATTCGTAGCTGGTATCTATCCGATGCGGGTCCGCCCTTTCGGTTACCCGCATC
>JAGIAP010000177.1:0-5553 GCA_017744805.1 Chitinophagaceae bacterium
GCTTTTGGCGGCGAGCCCAATACGCATATCAGTCCGATCACCCTCGGACATCCCGGCACCCTTCCCAAGCTCAACAAAAGGGCCGTTGAATATGCCATCCGGATGGGCCTGGCCTGCCATTGCACCATCAGCCCGAATAACTATTTCGCTCGCAAGAACTATTTCTATCCGGACCTTCCCAAAGGCTACCAGATCTCCCAGCATACAACACCCATCTGTATCGGCGGTTATGTGAATATCCGCATTGGCGATACGGATAGGGCCATCGAGCTCAACCGCATCCATATGGAAGAGGATGCCGGTAAAAGCCTTCACGATGTAGACCCGCAAAATACCTGTGTGGATTACAACCGCGCCGGTGTTCCCCTGCTGGAGATCGTAACGGATCCGGTTATCCGAAGTGGTGAAGAAGCCTATGCTTATCTCACCGAGCTCCGTAAACTGCTTCGCTACCTCGGCATCTGTGATGGAAATATGGAAGAAGGAAGCATGCGCTGCGATGCCAACGTTTCTGTTCGCAAGAAGGGAGACACCCAACTCGGCACCAAGGTGGAGGTGAAGAACCTCAATTCTATCCGTAACGTGAAGCGCGCTATCGAACTGGAAGCAAAGCGTATGATCGAGATGCTGGAGAATGGTGAGACCATCATTCAGCAGACCCGCAGTTTTGATGCCACCAATGGAACCACCTTCGCGATGCGCACCAAGGAAGAAGCCAACGATTACAGGTATTTTGCAGACCCGGACCTGGTGCCTTTCCGTGTAACGGAAGCTATGCTGCAATCTATCAAAGAGAGTATCCCTGAACTACCGGAACAGCGTATGGCCCGGTACATCCAGCAACTTCAGCTTCCAGCATACGATGCACAGGTGCTGTGCGATGAAAAAGAAACAGCCGATTATTTTGAAGCGGTGATCGCAGTCACTTCCAACTACAAGGCAGCCGCCAACTGGATGCTGGGACCGGTGAAGAGCTGGCTGAACGACAAAAGCATCACTATTTCAGAGTTCCCGCTACAGCCCGCCGGCATTGCAGCCCTGATCGCTTTGATAGATGAAGGCAAGCTGAACTTTTCTACTGCTTCCACCAGGGTATTGCCCGCATTGATCGCAGCGCCTGGTCGCAGCCCGATGGAACTGGCCGCCTCCCTCAACCTGGTACAGGACTCCGACGAAGGCAATGTGGCTGCCTGGGTAGAGGAAGTATTGCAGAAAATGCCCGAGAAAGTGGCTGAATACAAGAAAGGAAAGAAAGGATTGATGGGATTGTTTGTAGGAGAAGTAAAGAAAGTATCCAAAGGAAAAGCAGACCCTCGATTAACGAACGATATATTGTTGAAGAAGCTGCAGGAGAACTGATCCGGGCTTCATGAAAAGGAACCAATTTGATTGAACTGAAAAAAAATTACATGAAAAAACAACTCAACCGGATCCTTGTAGTAGCAGTGCTGGCATTGGCAGCCGCTTGTTCCGGCACTTCCAAACAAAGCCTGGAAGTGAAAGGAACAGTAGCCAATATCGAGCAGGTGAGTCAGCTTTATCCTAAAGCGATCGAGGATGGAAAGATCACTGTCTTTTTATATGAGATCCCCTTCGGCGGCGAATTGCCACCCGTACAACTGGACTCAGTAAAGATCCCTGTCAATGCAAAGGATTTCACCCTGAAAGGGAAAGGCCCTGTGGGCGGTCTGTTCAATGTGATCATCAAGAATGGCCCTATGGCCCCTATCGTGTATGACGCAACACCCGTAACCCTGAATATCGATTTTGCAGGCAAAGAGAAATTCTACACGGTGTCTGGCTCCAGCGCCACTTCACAGCTCCGCGACTTCCTCTTTGGCTATAGCGACTATCGCGGCGAGATCGATAAGTCCATGATGGCCCTCGATAGCCTGAAAAGATTCGCCGCATCTGATTCCGCGATCATCATTGCTACCAATAAAAAGAATGATGCATTGAAAGGGCTGAACGACTACCTGAAAAAATCGCTGGGCGAGATCAACCAGCCGGTGGTAGCCGCTTTCGCGCTGGGTCGTTCAAGCCAGACGATGGAATTGAAGGATTTTGAAGTGGAGTTGAATAAGCTGAGTCAGAAATTCCCTACCGATGCCAATCTCATCGAGCTCAAGAAAAAATTCGAGGCATATAAAGTGCAGGCCGCTGAAATGGAGAAACAACAACAGGAAGCCGCCGAGCGTCGCAAAGAGAATACACTGGTAGGCAAGCCCGCTCCTGAGTTGGTAATGCCCGATGTGAATGGAAAGAATATCGCTCTTTCTTCTTTCAAAGGGAAATATGTGCTGGTGGATTTCTGGGCTAGCTGGTGCGGTCCTTGCAGAGCAGAGAACCCCAATGTGGTTGCCGCTTTCAATAAATTCAAAGACAAGAACTTTACTGTACTAGGGGTATCGCTGGATAAAGAAAAGACTGCCTGGGCACAGGCGATCAAAGCGGATAACCTGAATTGGCCACAGATCAGTGACCTGGCGTTTTGGAAGAGTAAAGCAGTGGAGCTGTATAAGTTTGAAGGGATACCGTATAATGTGCTGGTAGATCCGAAAGGTATTGTGATTGCAGAAGAGCTGAGAGGGGAAGCGCTGGAGAAGAAGTTGGCGGAAGTGTTGAAATAATTCACTAACAATTTTCTCAAGCTACGCCAATCTTCGGGTTGGCGTAGTACTTTTTAGGGACCTATAAAACAGTTTTCTCTTAGCAGACAATACAGATGTATGCTGCAATTTCCAGTATTAATTTAATAGGTTGTCAGTTGCAAATTCAAAAGAGTGGTCCAGGTATGACCAGGCCACAGACGCCCCTTATGCATTTACTGACCCCCTGAGTTTTATAAGCCTCCCTTAATATATAATCAGGCCATTACACCTTTTACATATTCGCTTTTCGTTGTAAGAACCTTGAAAGAGGAATTTGGCTTGTACCGGAAAATGGACAATCTTCAACAAGCAAAATTTTGGTGGCAGAAGGTGTTGAATTATACAATTCAAAAAGACCACAGTTGGCGCTCGGAATGAGCGCGCCAAATGAAGTATACAAAGCAAAAATCCCGGCAGCCTAAAGGCAAACCGGGATATCATTTAAATTGTCAACCTATATTAGGGCGACACAAAAATCATTATTACAGTTTTGTAAGAGTTGAATAATACTTGCCAAAAGAACCGGCTGAAACGGTTACTTCATATGCGATCTTGAAAGTATTATCGCAGCTACTGAAAGTTCCTGATCCGTTAGGCTTGATTGTTGACTGCCCATAGGTAGAATGTACCATCCAGGGTTGTGCAGCAATAGAGGTAGTAAAAGCTGCAGGATTGACCCAGTTCAGATCAACATTAAATGGTTTGACATATCCCCATAAACCTGAAATTGAAATTTTACCTGATTTACCATCAGCCCCCACAGCACCCGGGGTCAACTCAACTTCATACGGATCTCCATCAGGCGCATTATTATAATAATCCTGACAAAGGTAAGATCCGCTAAAATCAGCAATCTGTACATTGCAATATTTCTGCATCACAACTGTGTAAGAGTTGGAGCTAGTCATTACAGGAATATCACCCCCGGTTAATTTGAAGTTCAATGTGTCTTTCCGGCCACTGGGGTACCCTGCAAATATACCTTTCAAAGGAAGGTCGAAAGAAGTTGAGCCAGCAGGGATCTTTACTGATGTAGCTCCCAGGGTGTATTGTTGCCCTTCGGAAGCGCCTGTAGGAGAAGTCACAGAAAATGTAATTGTACGATCCTGGGCTGCAATGGCAGAAACTCCTATAGGGATAATGAACTGTGTTTTGGGATCATCCGTCACAAAGTAAAGCCCTGTATTTCCAGAATTGCCAAATAAAGAGTTTTCTATGGAAGGATATGTATCCTTTACTTTACCACAACTGTTGATAACGGCACACAGGCCAGCCACCAAAGCTGCAGATAATATGATTTTGCCAAATTCTTTTTTCATATCAATTCAAATTAGCAATGAAGAATGTTTGAATCCGGTTTCGATTAATAATCTGGATTCTGTTTAATATTGGTATTGAAATTGATCTCGCGTTGAGGGAAAGGCAACTGGAAACGATGGTCTCCTGCAGGGAGATCTGTAAAGATGTAGGGCACTCCAGTACCATCTGCCAGGTCTCCAATAGTTTTGCTTCTTGCAATACCCTGATTCCTTCTTTTCAAATCCCAGAAACGATCCCCTTCAAAAGCAAGTTCTAATCTTCTTTGCAGGAGGATCTCATTGAGAAGCAATTGGCCTGTCAAACCAGCATCATCTGACTCAAGATATCCAGAATAACGTGCTTTTTTCAATGCTTGCAGATCAGCAAGCGCTGCAGCGGGATTACTGGGGGTTGCTCTGTAATATGCTTCAGCCCTGTTGAGCAGAACTTCTGCAGTTCTGATCACTTTATAGTCTACTACACCTACCGGATTTGTACCTGATGGATCAGTTCCTAAAATAGAACTAGCCCTGCCGCCATATTTGATCACATGGTGGAATTGTTTACCTGCTTGAATTCCTGTGTATAAATATGTTGTGGTTCTGATATCATTGGCAGCGAATAATTGCCTGAAATCATTTGGTACAACATACTCGGACTTCACTTCATACCCTCCGGGGACGCTGTTATTTGCGATAGGCTGATAATAGTTAACACCGATATTATTGATGTTATCTGTTTTGGTATTCCTTATTTTGAAGTAAACTCCAAGATAAGGTGCCGTATTACCATTGGCTTCTGCATCTTTCCAAATGCTGCCAAAATCAGAACGTGCAGGAAGACTTGGATTTGCACCCAGAGCATCGTTGGATGCTTCTATACATTTAGTAAAATCGCCTTTGTAGAAATAAACGCGGCTCAGGAGTGCAGATACTGTGAGTTTGTTCATTCGGTACAATCCGTTATCAGATCCGATGAGGTTTTTAGCAGATTCAAGATCACCTATCACCTTATCATAAAAACCATGGACCGGTTCTGTAGGAGGCAAAATAGTAGGATCAGTAGAAGTTACATATGGAACTGTCCAATCTGTAGCATTGGCATTCTGATAAGTTTTGCTATATACTCTGGCCATATCAAAATACGTCATCGCCCTAACAGCAAGTGCTTCCCCTTTGGCATTGTTCTTAAAAGCTCCATCAGGCATTTTGTCGATATTCTCCAGGATAGCGTTAGCCCTTCTGGCAATAATATATCCATCAGTGAAAAGCTGATAAGTTCCTTCCCCGGTATATTGCCAGTTACCATATGTTCTTAAAGTGAGGCGGCCGGGACCACTAACATTAACGATCAGGTTGTCAGAAAGTACATCAGCAAGGATATTCCAGATACCATTAACAAAATAAGTGCTATTAGATGTTGAGCGCAAACCAGCATACATACCATTAACGGCTAGCGTTACATCTGCTTCAGTTTTAAATGCGTTTTCGGTTTCAATCTGGTTGTATGGGTACAATTCCAGATCTGATTTCTTGCAGGAAATGACACCTACAAAAGCCAGCAGAAATAAATATCTATAAGTTTTCATTAGAAACTTTTTAAT
>JAGIAP010000177.1:5563-11364 GCA_017744805.1 Chitinophagaceae bacterium
AACACCAAATGTGAAAGCCTTCATTGGCGGTTGAGCAAACAGGTTATACAATCCCGGAGTTACCAGGGTAGATTCACCATTTGCTTCACCTACCTCAGGGATACCCTTGAATTTGGTGATCATTAACAGGTTCGTACCTTGTGCAAATACTCGCACACCTTTCAATTTAGCTTTTGCAGCCCATTCAGAAGGGATATTATATGCAAGAACTATGTCCCTCAGATTCACATAATCACCCCTTTCCAAATATTTATCAGTATCATAAGTGATATGGTTGGCGGGATCTTTCACATTAGTAAACTGCACAATATCTCCTGGTTTTTTCCAATAATTGAGCGCATCTGTGAATTGCTGATCCATAACGCCTTCGCCATCACTGGCACCAGTTGCGTAAACGTAGTTCATTATATAGTTGCCACCAGAATAATAGAATAATGCATTCAGGTCAAATCCCTTGTAGGAAACTGAACCACCAAAACTTCCGAAGAATTTCACCTGCGGGGATTTCCCTTTAAGCAAAACTGCGTCATCTGAGGAATATTTCTCTGTAAGGTCCCCATTCTTAGTAAGGAACAGGTTCTTTCCATTAGAAGGGTTTACACCGGCCCAACGGTTCAGATAATATGTGAATGGAGCCTCTCCAACAACAAATCTGGAAAGGGTCTGATCCTGGTTATCAGCATACAGGCTCTTGAATTTTGGTTGATTGTATGTATAGCTGAAGAACAGGTTTATTGTAACATCTTTTGATTTGTATGGAGTACCATTCAGTGAGATTTCAATACCCTTGTTTTCCAAAGATCCGACGTTGCTGGTATAACCAGAGAACCCAGTTGTTAAAGAAACGTTCTTAGGGTAAAGTAGATTATCGGTTATTCTTTTATATACGTCCACAGAACCTGTGATCCTGCTTTTCAAAAAGCCGAAGTCCAAACCAATATCAGAGCTTTTGCTGCTCTCCCAGGTAAGATCAGCGTTTGAAAGCCTGGCAGGTGTTGCAGCAGGAGCGTCGCTGTATTTGGCAGTGAGAGCGTAAGTGCCGAGGTTATCATACAATCCTGTTGGCACTGTACCGGCAGTTCCATAAGAACCACGCAGCTTCAACTCTGAAACAATATTTGATTTGAAGAAGGATTCTTTGGTGATATCCCAGGTAAGACCAATAGCCCAAAAATTAGCATAACGTTTATTTGCACCAAATCTTGAAGAACCATCGCGTCTTGCAGTAAATGTTGCGAAATATTTTTTATCATAATCATAGATCAAGTTTCCGAAATAGGAAAGCAGACTCCAATCGGATTTGAATGAAGTTACTGTTCCCGGACTACCTGCATTGTCAATTGTATTTACAGAACCGGTTGGCATACCACGACCGGAAAACGAATAGCTATAGAAAGCATTTTTTGTAAACTCCTGACCAACCAGTACGTTCAATGAATGAACATCGGCGATAGTTTGTTTCCAGTTTGCTGTATTAGTGAATACATAGGTAAAATCTCTGTTACCAGCATCCAGCTTTTGATTGTATCCGAGGATACCCGCCAGATTAGAGCCAGGCATCAGATAGTTTTCCTGTTGAAGGGTGTTGTAGTTGATACCTAGTTGTGTTTTTAAAGTGAGGTTCTTGAGCAGATTTGCCTCTCCAAACAAGGTACTGAAAGTAGATATCCTGTTTAAAAGACTAGGGTTCATTACTGTTCCTTCCAACGGAGAATATAATGTATGTGTTGGATTGAACTTTCCATTAGCCAGGAATACTGGTTCATAAGGATTGATCAGATACAACGCAGTATTGGCAGATTGTGAGTTGTACAGAGATCGAACGTTGTTTTCTTTTGTATAGGAAACACCCAGGTTAGTGCCAAGCCTGAACCAACTGAGCGCATTATACTCGATATTTAAACGGCCTCCTGTTCTGTTCCAGTAAGAACCGTAAGAAACACCATCATTATCACTCTTATTCAAAGAGAAGAAATACCTGATCTTATCAGAAGTACCTGTAAGTGCCACTTCATGTGAGACAGTCCTTCCATTAGGGAGCAGGGTCTTTCTCCAATCCGGAGCTGCATTTGTGAGGATACCCCAGAGGTCACCCCTTTGCGTATCTGAAATATTAAAAAGTGTAGAACCAGCAGGCAGTGCACCAGAAGTGACCCTGTTCTTGATCATAGAATCAAGCATTGGGTTAACCCTACCTGCCTCGTACTCGTATTGCAATTTTTGAGCAGCGCTCATGAAATCAATATTATTGAGATCCTGAGCCTTCATAATACCATACTGGAATGAATAACGGAGCTCAGGTTTACCACGTCCTTTCTTGGTTGTAACAAGTATTACACCATTTGAGCCACGGGCTCCGTAGATAGCTTGGGAAGACGCATCCTTCAACACGTTTAAGTCTTCAATATCATTGGGATTGAGAAGAGAATAAGCAGTAGAACTGATAGGAACTCCATCCAAAAGGATCAAAGGCTCATTGGAAGCGTTGATAGAGCCTGTACCTCTTACACGAATATAGCCATTTGCACCAGGGCGTCCGCTCTGACCAGTAACCTGCACACCAGTTGCACGTCCTTGTAATAATTGCGTAAACGATCCAATTGGTTTCTGAGATACTTCTTTACCACTCACTGTAGCTACCGAGCCAGTTACCTCAGTCTTTTTGAATGACTGATAACCCACTACCACTACTTCGGTAAGATTTTTGTCTTCTACAACCATTGAAATTTTCACGGAATTCTTGCCAGTAATGTTAATGTCCTGACTGGCAAAATTCACTGCGGTTATCACCAGTGTTTTTGCATTCGCAGCAACGGCAATTGAAAAGTTTCCATCCGCATCTGTCGATGTACCGGATGCAGTGCCTTTGATGATAACTGAAGCATTGGGAATTGGAATACCTTTTTCATCTGTGACCCTTCCAGTCACTGTGCGGGATTGGGCATAAAGTTGCCAGGATAGTAGCAATAAGGTCGCTACAAGCAACAGCATTTTTCTCATGTGCGTGAGTTTATGTTAGAGTTTAGTCTTTTTGACAACTTTCTGAAGGTTGTCAATTTTGCTTAACAGGACAGCAAATATATGGGGTTAGCTGCTTTAGGTTTCAACTTTTTTTAGCAAAAATTTAATATTTCAAAGCAAATAGAATGAAATTTACCCAAAAACCACGAATCCTATAAAGGATGTCAGCGGCCCTCAAATTTAAAGTAGGGATTTAAACATTTAAAAAATACTACATATTAAAACCCTCATCAGAAGCGGGTTCCAGAAAATTTCGCATACTCATCCAGGCAAGCAGGTATAAATCAGAAAGCCGCCCGATACTAGACGGCTATTCTGATAGAAAAAGCTGGGTTATGATTATTTGTTATCGATCATCTTACTATTCAGCAAGAGCTCAGCAGCAGAGATCGGCCAGATATATTTGATATCTGTAGAAGGCACGGCCACCACTGCCGCCTTCCCGGGAATGGTCAATCCAAGCCTCAACAGGTCAGGGCTTCTTCTTCCTTCTCCCAGGAATTCGATCCTCCGCTCTGTAAGCAATGCTGCTACCATTTCATCAAAGTCAGCAGGAGCAAGCGTTGTAGATGCATCAGAACGCTTACGCACCTCATTCAATAAAGCCACTGCCCTTGCATCTACAGTATTGGTAGATCGAACCAGCGCCTCCGAAAGATTCAATAACACTTCGGAATAACGGATCACAGGCACCCAGTCAGTAAAAGGGTTACGCACTTTGTACTTCGTCAACCATTTCCTTCCATTGGCAGAAGTGTACACAAAATTGCGGCGCTTATCTGTAGCCGTCCAACCAGTATTGCCTATGATGCCATCCGGATTCAGCGCATACTCACCGTTACCGATACCTCCCTGTCCACTGGTTGGACTATAATAATACGCAAGCTGGTTCTGGGTTCCGGGCACTTCATCAGCAGACATCGGCATGGACATGATCGACTCCTTTGATGTATAAGGCGCAGCAAACACGGCCGTGATATCCGGCTCCAGCTTATGTTTCACCCCAGAAGGCGCTTCAGATACCGGCCCGTTGTTGACGATCTTATTTGCTTCCTCGATCACTTTGTCGTACCGCTGCATACTCATATACACACGGGTCTTGATCGCGATCGCCGTATTGCGGTGTGCCCTGCTCGTATTCAAGGCATCCGATCCATAGGTAAGCGGCAGATTGGTCTCCGCAAAATTCAGGTCGTTGATGATCTGATCATATACCTGCGCCACGGTACTCCGTTCCATGGAATAGTCCTGGATGCTTTTGTTCCCTTTCAACCGCAGTGGCAATCCGGGCTTGCTTCCATTGCCATCAAAATATGGTCTGGCATATAACTGAAGCAGGCTATAAAAACTAAGCGCCCTGATAAATCTGGCCTCGGCTATATAATCCTGTGCAAGGCTATCGCTCACTACTTTCCTTCCCTTCAATTCCATCCCATCCAGGAACACATTGGCAGTATTGATCACATAGAATGCCTGCGACCAAAGCCCCTGCACTTCCTGAGCAGTATTGGTAAGGGCGAAATTCCAGGTGCCATACCCGGTAACCCCATTGGTAAGCTGGTTGAGGAATTCTTCTGCACGGATATCATTGTAGATAAGATAGCGGCCTCCATAGAACTGTCCATTCTTCAGGTTGGCATACAAAGCCCTCACCTGGTTGATGATCCTGTCTGGGGTATCGAATGCAAAACTATCGATGATGCTGGTCTGGGGCAGCGGGCTCAGTAGACCTTCCTTTTTGCAGGATGAGCTGCTCATGACATACACCAGCAGAATGATTATTGAGATCTGTTTCATACTTCTCTTTTTAATGTGATCAATTAAAATCCGAGGTTCACGCCAAAAGTGAAAGTGCGCGCATTGCCCACCTGGTTACGATCGATACTGGGGTTGGCAGAGTTGTTACCATTGGAAGACACTTCAGGATCTGCCCCGGGATAATCAGTGATCATCGCCAGGTTCTGCCCACTCACATAGAACCTGATGCTATTCAGTTTCGTTTTATTCACCAGCTCCCTGGGCAAAGAATATGAGAGCTGCACGTTTCGCAGTTTGATGAAATCACCCTTGAACACATTGATATCGAGCGGAAGTGATGATCCATTGGATACGTTATCGCCATACACGATCTTCGGCCACTGAGCATTATCGCCTTCCTTTCTCCAATGGTCCAGGATATCGGTAGTACTGTTCCAGAAACGTTGATCGTGCAAGCCTGCATTGGTCCCGTAATAGATATAGAAACCGAACTGATAGGTCAATAGTACATCCAGCTCAAATCCTTTATAGGAAAAAGTATTATTGAAACCGCCGATCTGTTTCGGGATGGCATTGTACAGTGGCACTCCATCGTTGAGCGTGATAGCCGGAGAAGTGGAGCCATCAGCAAACTGCCAGGCCTGCGGATAATGCGAGTACATCACTTGCTGACCGGCGGCATTGTAGAAGATCCTTCTACCTGTTTTCGGATCCACGCCACCTGTACGGACCACTTTGAGCGTTCCTACAGAATAACCGGGAATACTGGTGCTCACAGACTCATTGGTGGAAGCGCCCGCAGGAGTTGTGACAATGATGGAAGTAAGCCCGGGAGCCAGTTCTGTGACCCTGTTCTTGTTGATGCCGATATTGAATGATGCGGCCCAGGTGAAATCTTTCGTTTTCACAGGAGTGGCGTTGATGCTTAACTCGATGCCCTTATTGTACAAAGAGCCCACATTCATACGAACGGCATTGCCCGGGATACCGGCAGATGGGATCTGTGGCACATCCAGGATCAG
>JAGIAP010000178.1 GCA_017744805.1 Chitinophagaceae bacterium
GAATTGCACTCTTCCATAAAGCGTGGAGGAAGCCTTCAACGTGACCCGCACCACAAAGTCGACCGTTTTCTCATAATACCTGACGGTGGATTTCCATACGTCTTCATATATGGTGATCAGCTTACCCAATTCTTTTACTTTACCATCAACCGATAACTGCGGATTTTTGGTAAATGAGAAGACGGTTGGGAGTGGCCTTGAGATGAACCTCATAGGTTTTATCTGCTACTTTTTTTGAGGAATAAGTCCAATTGACCTGTTCATGTGATTGAGCAAATATCGTAATAGATATGAGGAATAGGTTGGTCGCAAAGATAAGTTTGCGGATAAGGTTAGGTGTTTGAATGGTTGATTGAATAAGGGTGGCCTGTTGCTTGTTTTAAAAATAGAATTTTCAGTAAACTAATCATAATGTCAAGGCAGATTTTCAATCGAAAGATCACTATTGATGGTGTTGGTATTTTCTACCGGGAGGCCGGGGTCAGGGAAAATCCTTCTTTACTGCTACTGCATGGATTTCCTTCATCGTCGGTGATGTTCAAGAATTTGATGATCGCGATTTCTGACAGATTCCATCTTATTGCCCCTGATTATCCGGGGTTTGGATTCAGTGATTTCCCGGATAGTGCTCATTTTAAATATTCGTTCAAGAATATTGCTGAATATATCAACCGCTTTACAGAAGCGATACAATTGGAGCACTTCATCATCTATCTGCACGATTATGGCTGCCCCATCGGGTTACGAATTTGTGTAAATCATCCGGAGAAAATAAGAGGGATGATCGTTCAAAATGGTAATGCCTATGAAGAGGGGATCGGCCCTCAATGGGACGAAACAAAAGACTATTGGGAGCACCCGACCGAAGAGAAGAAAAAGAAGGTAGCTGCCTTCTTAAGTGAAGAAGGCACGAGGATGCAGTATACCGCCGGGTTGCCTGATGAATGGCTGATCAGGATTAGCCCCGAATCGTATGTCCTTGATTGGGAGCTGATGAAAAGACCAGGTAATATAGAAATGCAATTTGAGCTGAATTGCGATTTCAAAAACAATATGGAAATGTATCCTGAGTTTCAGGTATATTTCAGGAAGTATCAACCTCCGGCGCTTATTATCTGGGGAAAGCTGGATGTTTTTTTCGATGTAAAAGAGGCCTATTGTTATCAACGTGATCTTCCCAATGCGCGATTGCATATCCTCGATGGAGGACATATGCTTCTAGAAACAAATTTCGATGAGGTGTTGAGCCTGATTGAGCGCTTCTTATCTGAGATTAGCAAAGGGTAGTTTGTAGGTAAGCGAATATTTTTCCCTGTTGATCTCTACAGCTTGTTTTTCTTTCAGGCTTTTCAGCAATTGCAGGAACGAATCGAAATATTTTTTATCGATGTAGAGGCTGTGTGGTCGGATGCGATGGATACGCTGCTGTAACGAGGCATTGCCATCAGGTTATAAAAGAGAAAAAGCGAATTCTCCTTTGAGAAGGAAAATTCGCCAGGCACATGAGAAACTAAAATGTGAAGGACTATGGTATTATACGTTCGTTTTAATATTGTCTTTCATGCCCGGTGTGGCATTGCCTTTTTCTGTCTTCTTGTCTTTTTTGTTATTTGTTTCAGGTGTTTGTAAGATCAGGAGATAAGAACCGGCTTCAAGATCATTGAGCATTATTTCTCCGTTCGAATTGCTGATGACATTGATTAGGTTCCCTCCGGGATTTTTTCCTCCTTTTACTACAATGCCGCCAATAGGAGTTCCGGGTCTTGCCAGGTTTGATCCTTCAGTACGCTTGACACCCTTTTGACTAATGCTTTTTCCTGCTGGTTGTTCAGGCATGGTCAATTGAAACAAGTAGTTTCCAGCCTCTTTCACTTCAAATGATATTTGTCCTTTTTCATCACTCACAAGGTTCAATAAATTACCTCCCGGATTTTTTCCTCCTTTTACAATAATTCCGCCGATGGGGTTTCCAGGTCTGGCCATAGCTGATCCTTCATTGCGCTTAACGCCTTTTTCACTGATGCTTTTAGCGGAAGGCTGATCCTTGCCGGGCTCATTACCAGTACCTTCTCCTGGTTGCGCCACTACGTAAGGAGCAGCGTAGGAAGCAGATGCCGCACCGCCCGGTCTTTTTGTTTTACTCTTTTTCCCCAGCGAGAAGGATACACCAATATTGAATTCTGTAAAATTGTAACTTGAAGCCTGGGGAGTGCTTGTCCACGTGCCACTGGCCAATTGGCTTATCTCATATGTATTGTTTTCATTGAAGCCACCTTTCGGCATGATGTACCAGTTCGTGTTTTCTATTTTTGGACCGGTCACCATGGCTGCGGAAGCAAAAAAAGATACATTCCTGGTAAGGCAATAACCCATTTTTAGTTGGGGTTTGAGCAGGATCCCCTGTACGGTTTGTTTGTCTCTTTTAACCAGGTCTTTCTCTTGCTGCCCGCCATTGATATTGGCGCTTCCGGTTTGGGTAAATCCTTCCAATTCCATATTCATATAACCGGAATTAATGGATGGAGCCAGGTAAAAATTACCGAAGCCAAATTGCGACTGGAGTCCCACCAATATGGAGAAGCTATTGGAGTACTTTTTTCCCAATTTAGAATCGAAGGTTACCGGGGTATTGTACAAATTGTATTTCGCTGCTGCATCACCATTATTTGGGAACAGGTTCTTGCTCCTGGTGAGGTTGCCTCCAACTGTGAATCCCAGTTCGATATTGTTGGCGCTACCACAATTGTACACAGGAATAAAAGCATCTGCTTGAAAATTGAGCCCGTTACCGATGGTGTTATCTTTTCCTTTAGAAGAAGAGTTAGATACTCCGGAGCTCAATGATAACCGGATATTCTTTTCCTGTGCTAATAATGATGGAGAAGTTAAGAGCAGGAAGTATAGGGGAAGTCTCAGTTTCATGTCTTTTGATTTAGGCGTTTGCGGCATGATTGCCAGCTTTACTGAGTATATATCCACGAAAGCCTGAATTTGTTACCCCCTATTGAGCCGGATAATACAGCATGGGCCTGAAAAAGAGCAAAATCCGCTGATTATCAGCGGGGAATCATAGTAGGATCATGAAGGTGATCACTTGTATCGTTGGGCAAATTTCCAGGTTTGCTCGCGGATATAGCTGTCTGAAAAAGCAGACCTGGCGGAAAAATCAATTTCTTTTTCCCTCCAGGTTTGAATGATCCGGACCAATATATCATAGTGTTCGAAGGTGCCCAGGAAAAATGTGAGATCATAACTGACGTTACGATATTTGAAGGCGATCTTATTCCTGTCGCCGTATTCTGAGATATAACTTTTTCCGCCTCCTGAATTGTTGCCAATGTACCTGAAGTTGTCAAATGCATGAATATAGATTTCCAGTTTTTCAATCTGTTCAACCGGCATTACCAGATTCCCCCATATCAATTCATGCGGGGTAAATACCAGGTTCCGATCGTCCACAGAACGGACTGAAAAGATAGACTTGGGGCGTATTGCTGCAAAGATGGCTACCATGAATAACAAGGGCACTCCCAGAATACCCAGGTGCGAGAAAAAAAGGAACAATGTAATCAGGACGAGCAATATTATCATCAATGGAGCATAGGGCCTGTATTTGTATACTGTTGTTGTAAGCTTCATGGGTTGTGGGGTAAGATAACTTATCTTGCACAATTGCAAAATAATGATTGTCCAGGTAATTGTATGAAAGAGAAGTCAGGGTAAGCTGACTTCTCTTAGCTTGGTTTATTTAGTTGACCAGGGATCTTCTGAAACCGATCACCTCGGTGCGGGTGACTGGTTCTTCTTTATCATTTGGATTGGCGATCGCGGCAATGGTCATGGGCTCGGTAATGGAATGCTTGAACCCTAAATGATCACTGAGCCGCTGGGCTTTTTCCTTGCTCAGTTTTCCAAACTCATATTTGGCGATCAGCCTGCCTTTTCTCATCAGGGCGCTATCGATGAATGCCACTGAGCTATTGAACGTGCAGATGATCTGTACGTTCAGTAAATCAGCCAGTAACCCGTCTGAAATATTAAGCAGGTTGGATACGGCGGATCCTGCATTGTATTTCCTGTCCATGATGATATTTTCAGCATCCTCGATTACGAGCACTGAATTGGGATTGTCGATGAGCAGATCGATGAATTCCGGGTTCATCAAATTGCTGGCAACGGTAGGCGACAAGAACAGTACGCGTTTTTTGATCTTTCCTACCAGGTAGCGGAGGTAAGTAGTTTTGCCCGTTCCGGGAAGCCCGTGTAGCAAAACGATCCCTTTATCTTTTTTCTGGTTAAGCCTTCTCCGGATGATCTCATCGGTTTCCTTGAAATCATCTTCATAAAAAAGATCGATGTCCAGTTTGGTGCGGTTGATCTCCATGGCTTTGAGCTCCATGCCATCGCGGGTTTGAACGATGAGATTGATCTCAAGTGGTTGTCTGCGTTGGCGTTCCCTGAATTCGTTGACGAAAATGGTGATGGCCTCGATGAATTCGGGTTCTGTGTCATCGTGCAGGATCATGCAATAAGAATCATCCAATTTAAGGAGGCAGTTATTATTGAAAATGATCACTGTTTCATCGAACTGGTATTTCTTTTTCGATCTTTTATATTGACGATACTTGTGTACGTTACGAATGGAGGTGCTGAATTTCTTCTCTATTGCAAGAAACGCTTTTTCTCCATCGATGCCATTGATAAAGCTCATGCTTGGCACTACATTGAAGCAGTGCAGGAACAAGGCTTTGGTGTTCAGGAAGTGATAAGAGAATACGTCGCTGGCGCTTATCACTTTCTGTGTATATAAATTATTCATACTTATGTTTAAATAGTCATTCTTTTTTCTTCCTGAGGAGGTGCAGTAACTATTTCATTACAAGAGTGCGCATGGGAGTGGAATTTGTGAATGATTGAAATGATGGGCGGGCTGGAAATAAGAAGCCCCGCAGGTCCTGCGGGGCTTATGTTATAGAGAGTTCGTTTTGTTAACTGATCCCTGACGCATAACATGCCCCGCAAACCGCATAACCGAGAGGGTTATGGTTTGATACTGATCCGATATGTAATTGAATCCGCAGCATGATTGAGATTTTTGACGATGCAAAGGTGGGAAGAATTTTTCAATATTGCCAAATGTGGGGGAAGTTTTTTTGCAAGAACAGATTTTAGAGGGTCAACTTAACTGACTCCGTTTTGCTCTATCCTGGGTGGAGGTAGGATGCTGTAAGTCAAATTAGAGTCCATCAATTGGGCCTAAGTATCACTTTTGGAAATAGTTATGGTTAAATTGACTATGTGTTTTTTGTTTGTAGAGGCAAGGCGTAGCTTATCGAACCTTGACTTTCTCTACTGCCAGATCGGTTTGATGCAAAATGGTAAGTAATCTACCTATGTTAGTAAAGACTTTGAAAGAGCTCTAATGCCTCAGTACTAAGTATCCTAAATTCTTCATGTTTGGAATATCAAAGTGTTGGGCTAATTTAGCTGGCTATTATTCAACGCTATCACCCGGTTAACATAATCTATCAGCTCTTTTTTTTCCTGCTCATACATTTTTCCATCCAGTTTTTCAGCAAATCTTGCTATCAAATAGAATTCAGAAATTTTATCTGCGTCCAGCTTGCCAATGTAGTGAAGAAAATTAATCTCACGAATAAATCTGTTAGTCTCTTCTTCAAAGATACGACCTCGCTCAAGGGCTTCAGCATCGTTGTCTATGACTCTTTGTCTTTCTTCCTTTGATAAGTCTGTAGTAAGATAGGCTTCATCTACAGCAATTTTATTCAACATATCCGGATCAACCTTTCCACTTCCTTCACAATAAGCACAGGAACCCGGTTGCCATTTCAGCTCTTTGTTCAATCGCTTAATATCATCGCTATCCACATGACCTTTTCCCAAACATCGGGGACATTGAATCGGAGGTGTTTTTTTTCCGAAAAGACTGCCAAATAAACTCATAGCTAAAAAAATGTTTTGCAGTGGAAATATAGAAAATAAACTGCTTGGTTCAAACTTACTGTGAGGAATGAAATGGCTTTTGTTTTAAGGCTAAAACTTAAGAATTAACTTCCTGGTTAATTAGTGAAATTGGCCTTAAGTACAAATTAAGCCTGCCAATGGGATGAAAATATTACGTGAATCCCATCATAAAAAATAAAAGTCGAACTCAACAAAGTTCGACTTTACTTATCTGTGGTCTCGCCAGGAATCGAACCTGGATCTGGAGCTTCGGAAACTCTCATACTATCCATTGTACTACGAGACCAATACTTTACTTTATCAGACCCCCAACATTGGTAGCGAAGATCTTTACGGCAATGGCGAGCAATATTACGCCAAAAAACTTTCTGACTGCTAATAATCCGCCTTGTCCTAAAAGTTTCGCAATATAGTTCAATGATCTTAAAACAAGATAAACAATCAGCAGATTCACCAGGATACCTGCCAAAATCTCCCATTTATCGTAGTTCGCATTCAGGGAAATGATAGTGGTAAGCGTGCCGGAACCCGCTATCAGTGGGAATGCGATCGGTACCAGGCTGCCGGATTTGCTATCTCCCTCGGCCTTGAAAAATTCAATTCCCAGCACCATTTCAAGCCCTAGGATAAAGATCACGATGGAGCCGCCAACGGCAAATGAGCCCACATCCAACCCCAGTACTCCCAGGAATTTCTCCCCCGCAAACAGGAAAACGATCATCAGCGCACCGGAGATCAGGGTGGCCCTGGCCTCATGAATGCCGCCCATCTTCTGTTTCAGCGATATCAACAAAGGAATGGATCCGAAAATATCTATAACTGCAAACAGCGTGAATGTGACTGTGATCAAATGGTCCACCGCGAAGTTCATAGTATTTCGTTTATACAACAATTTACATGATTCAGCCCAGAATCGGACCCTATCATTTAGGACTTGGCTTATGCTGCTCTTTGGAAGTAATGATATTGGACAATACCTCATGCGCAAACCCATTGCCCTGGCGACTGATACGGATCACAGAGCCATAGTGTATGGCAAAGGCGCCAAAGGAATCCTGGAGGGAAGTACCCGTGATATGAGACAGGATACTACGGATCACGCCACCATGGGTTACAATGGCAACGGGCGTTTCGCCGGCTGCAATTTCCTGGAAGGATTCTACCACCCGGTCATACAGATCGATATAGTTCTCGCCACCGGGGATGCGGATATTCACATAATCTTTCATCCAGGGATCGATAATCTCTGAAGGGATATCGTCCCATTTCTGCAGTTCCCATTCGCCGCAGTCGATCTCTTTGAGCCTGGGCTCTAATTTTAGCGGCATTTCCGGGAACAGATGCTCGGCCAGTTTGCGACAGCGTTGCAGCGGACTGGTCCAAACCCCTCGGAATTCAGTGGGGATAACCGTTTTGATGATGGAGGCCTCATCCAGGAAGCTCTCTTTTACGTCGATGTCGGCCTGTCCGTAACAAGTGCCTTTCTCGATCAGTGGGGCGGTATGTCTGATCAGGTAGATGCTCATATCCAATATCTCAAAATGATGATGGCACTAAGATAGAACACAATTTCGGTGATCTGCTGAATGGCGCCCAGGCAGTCTCCGGTATATCCTCCGATCCATTTCTTGAAATATTCGCCACATTGCCATGCCGCAACGCCCATGGGGATAACAGCTACCAGCAACCGATAGTCCAGCAGTGCAAAAGGAGCCAGTGCAAAGATGGTAGCTACGATGAGCATTCCTATTGAGGGCTTGTTGCTGGTGATGGGCTTGGCCTTGCTGGCATCGATATCGGTCACATATTCGTAGAACCGGATCGTATAAACGCCCATCAGCCTGCTGGCGCCATGTGCGGCCAGCAGCAATAGCAGGAAATTACCATAGTTGGAGAAAATATTGATTGAAGGCGATGACAGGGAAGGAGAGAATTTCGGCATTTCTTTCAACAAAAGGAATTTTACGGCCAGGATGCTGATCAGGCCGATCACTCCGAAAGTGCCGAGCCGACTGTCTTTCATGATGGTGAGGATCTTTTCTTTCGTCCAGCCGCCACCGAAAGCATCGCAACAATCGGCAAAGCCATCTTCATGGAACGCTCCGGTAGTGAGTATGCCGGCAATGATGCTGGCTACAATAGCGATATCTTCCCCCACATATTTATTGAACACCACGTAGGTAAGCCAGCTTATGCCCGCTACCAGCCATCCGATAAGCGGAAAATATTTGGCGGACTTTTCCAGGTATTCCTGTGAATGGTCTGTGTAATGTGGAACGGGTAACCGCGTGAGGAACATCATGGCGGTGAAGAAAATCCGGATCTCTTTTTTCATATTCAGGCTTTTGGCCGGGATGTAATGGATTCAGTGGCGTTGCTGACACCTGCTGTGTCGAAGCTGGCCATTTCATTGAGGAATGCCACCGCAGAGCGGATCAGGGGTATGGCCAGTGCTGCGCCGGTCCCTTCACCCAATCGCATGCCCAGGTGTAGCAAGGGTTTGGCGTCAAGATAACGGAGCATGGCTTCATGGCCCTGCTCGTTACTGGTATGTGCAAACAAACAGAACTCCCGTACTGTGGGCTCCAGTTGTTGGGCCAGCAATAATGCAGCGGTGGTGATGAACCCATCCACTACGATGATCATATGGTGTTCCGCGGCAGCGAGGAAGGCGCCGGTCATCATTGCGATCTCATAGCCTCCTACCTTACTGAGCAGGGCCACAGGCTGCCTGGAATATTGTTGCAACTGATGAAGCTGAAATACTTTTTGAAGGGTGCCGGTCTTGATGGCCAGTTGTGCATCGTTCACGCCGGTTCCGCGACCCACACAGTTCTCTACAGGAATGCCGGTGATGGCAGACATGATGAGTGCAGCAGAGGAGGTATTGCCGATGCCCATCTCTCCGAAACCGATGGTATTGCATCCCTGCAAGGCCAGGTTGGCTACAATGGAACGGCCCGTCTCGATAGCAGCCACAGTGGCCGTTTCAGTCATGGCATCGGTTTCCAGGTAATTGGCGGTTCCCCTGCCGATCTTGGCATCGATGAAATGATCGAGCGTAATGGAGGCATCCCATTCATCATTGTTCACTCCGGCATCCACCACGGTAAGCCCGATATTATGCTGGCGTGTGAATACATTGATGGCTGCGCCTCCGCGGAGGAAATTCAACACCATTTGAGCGGTCACTTCCTGTGGAAAAGGGTTTACCAGTCCGGTACTTGCAATGCCATGATCTCCGGCAAAGACCACGATATGCGGTTCCAGCACCTGGGGATGAAGGCTCTGTTGTATCATGCCGGCCTGCAATGCGATCCCTTCCAGCAATCCCAGTGAGCCGGGGGGCTTGGTCTTGTTGTCGATCGCAGCTTGAAGCTGTTGCCGGAGGACGGTGAACTGGTTGCTCATACTCTCAGATTGAAATGTTCAGACCTCATTCAGCAGGTCGCAAAAATAAAAGCCATATTCAGATGGCTTATCCATGGGATCGGGGTTCAGGGTGGTGCCAGTGCGAGGCGCTTCATAGGTACGGCGCACGGTCTCGCCTTTCGTAAAGGTAACTGGATAATTAAAAACGGGGCCATCGAATACAAAGGAATGGTATTCACCATTCTCTCCGCAAACGTCCACACCAGGTGGAAGATCACGAACGAAGGAGCCATCGATCAATCGTCCGCAAAAACTTTTATCGAGGTAACGATCATTTACGCAAACTACAATGGCCTTGAAGCCCAGATCCAGGAATTCTTCCATCAGTTGATCCGTAGGAATATTCCAGAGCGGGAATACGGCATTGAGGCCAATGGCCTCCAGTTTGATCTCGCGCCAGGCACGGAGATCTTCGAGAAAGATATCACCAAATACAGAATGGGTATAGCCTTTGGACTTGAATGCATTCAGTTGGTGGGTCATGATGGATTCGTACTCCGCCATGCCCGGCATTTCCGGCAACTCCAATGTGTGCAAAGGAATGTTCAGCGATGCTGCCTGTTCCTGCAAGAGACTGCGACGTACGCCATGCATGCTTACCCGGTTGTGAACAGTGTTCACACTGGTGAGCAGGGCATCGATATGAAAAGCCGTATCTTGTTTGATACGATGAAGACATAACGCAGAATCCTTGCCGCCACTCCAGTTCATGAAGGACTGCTTTACGGTATTGGCTACCATTTGTTGGACGGGCTGCGTCATGGGTTACGTTAATGGATTTGCAATATAAAGGAACATTGCATTCAACAGGTCAAAATTTTATCGGTCTTCCCGAAACCATGAAGATGGCTTCATCGGCTTGCCGGGCAATCAGTTGGTTGGCCCAGCCCTGCAAGTCGGCGAATTTTCTGCCTACGGGTGTGTCTGCATGGAGGCCCATACCGATCTCATTGGAGATGATGATGAATATACCGGGCCTTTGTTTCAGCAGTCCGATTTCCTGCTCAATAGCCGTCAGGCACTGGTCGATATCATTGTTCGTATCTACAAAGAAATTGGTGAGCCAGAGAGTTACACAGTCGATCACCACCACACGCTCGTCCAGGGGCAATGCCGCAAAATGTTTTTCTTCTTCAAGATTGGTCCAGCGTTCATCCCTGTCGTGCTGATGTCTTTTGATGCGCTGTTCAAAATCCTCGTCCCATTTCCTGGCGGTGGCGAGATACACGGGATTATTGCTGAGCGATAAGGCGATCTCCTGCGCATAACGGCTTTTGCCGCTTCTTACGCCGCCGGTGATGAAGATGATCTTGTTATCGGTGGTCATGCCATGCATGTTTTTCCTTGAAGAAAATATCTTTCTGACTTAATTCCAGCAAACATTTGCGACAGAGACATTCACCGTATCGGGCTTCCAGGAAGGCTCGTTGCTCAAAGTCGAGACTGATGCCATAACATTGGCAATGGGTCACATCACCTACTTTGCATTCAAAGGAGCCACTGCAACGGGGGCATTTCTTTGCTTCATGCTTGCACATATTCTTTTTCCGTTTGAAAGAGTGGAACGGTCTTATGACGAAGATGAGCCGGAACAGAGAAGTATTGGGGATGGAAACAGGCTGCCAGTATCTCGATACCATCTACGAGAGTGCCAGCGCTGGGTTGGGTAAAGAGATCATAGTCCGCAATGTGAACGGCCTTTTCTTTTACCGCAGTAAGATTTTCCCAACCGGGTTTTTGTGTGAGCAGATGAAGCTCTTCGCCACTTCTTTTTACATCGAAGCCACAGGGGGCGATCACCAATACTTCAGGATCGTACTTCAATATTTTTTCCCAGGGAGTGACGATGCTATCGCCCGCAGGGTTGGAAAGCATATCGATGCCTCCTGCATAAGCTACCTGGAAGGGGATCCAATGGCCGCAATTGTATACTAG
>JAGIAP010000179.1:0-4250 GCA_017744805.1 Chitinophagaceae bacterium
AGTAAAGAAAGGGCATTAAACAAAAAATACATCGAACAAAATAAATACAATGTTTCAACAACAAAAACCATTTGACATTTGTTTTGTTATAGGTCATTCTTAAACCGGGTCTTTTCATCCCTCATGAGAAGGTCCGGAGGCATTTATCAACCAAAAAATAAAAGAAAACATGAAAAAACTTCTCTTTGTGCTGTTAGGCGGTTCTGTTTTTGTAACCAGTTGTGTAGACAATCCCGAAGGGAAAAAAGCTGAAACAACAGAAAGCGTTACACCTGCTGCCACTACCGGCGGAGCAAGCCTCACGGTGGATACAGCAGCCAGCAGCATTGCCTGGTTAGGCAACAAGGTAACGGGCAAGCACAATGGTACTATCCGTATCTCTGGTGGCAGTTTGCAGATCCAGGACGGAAAGCTCACTGGTGGCAAATTCACGGTGAACATGGGATCCCTCACTAACCTCGACATTACCGACACAGCTTACAAAGCCAAGTTGGAAGGGCACCTGAAGGCGCCAGATTTCTTTGATGTGGCAAAATACCCTGAAGCCAATTTCGAGATCACTAATGTATCCGACAGCACTGCCGGCAAACTGAAGATCTCCGGTAATCTCACACTCAAAGGTGTTAGCAAGAATATCACTTTCGATGCCGATGTATTGGAGAGCACTGCAACCGCTTTCAAAGCAAAAGCTGATTTCAATATCAATCGTCTCGACTGGGGTGTTTCTTATCCCGGTATGAAGGATGATGCCATCAGCCAGGAGATCAACCTGAAAGTTGACCTGCAGGCCAAAAAATAGGCAAGGGCTACATGAGCATTTCTATACTGAGGCGCTGACCAATGGTCGGCGCTTTTTTTATCCCGGTCCGGATAAAAAAAATTTGGCGGATTCTCAAACTTCCCTAATTTAGTATGTACGAACATATAAACAAGCTCACATGGATAAGTTGGAAATTGATCATCAGAGTGCGCTTCCTTTACATGCCCAGGTAGAAGATCTGCTGCGTAGGTTGATCGCCAAACCCGAGTATCAGAATGGCAAGCTGTTGCCCAATGAGATCAATATGGCCAAAAAGCTCGGTGTGAGCAGGAGCACAGTTCGTCAGGCCACCAACAAACTGGTGTATGAACGATTACTGGTGAGAAAGAAAGGAGTGGGCACTTCCGTGGCCCGCAACAATATTTCCACCAAGCTCGACAAATGGAGCAGCTTCACCCATGAGATGGACGAGAAGGGTATGACCTTCCGTAATTACAGCATCAAAGTGAGTAATGTAGTGCCCGACAAGGAGATACAACAACTGTTCAAACTCGCTCCCGGGGCCACTGTGCTCAAAATGGAGCGTGTAAAGGGCCTCGACGGTGAACCCATCGTTCATTTCATTTCCTATTTCCATCCCCGGACCGGTTTGACCACCTACGACGATTTCAACAAACCATTATACGAGATGCTGGAGAACGATCACCATATTGTGGCTTCCGTATCCAAAGAAGGGATCAGTGCCATCCTTGCCGATAAGCGTATCGGTAAGCTCCTGGCCATCGAGCCGGGGGAGCCCATCCTCTTCCGTAAACGCGTGGTATGTGATGCAGGTGATCGCCCCATCGAATATAACCTCGGCTATTACAGGGCCGACAGGTTCACGTATACTATCGACATAGAGCGCCATTGATTGTGTTTCTGAGACCTATCCACCAGGACTAAAAAAATTTATGCCTTAATATGTACGAACATTCGGACATTTGATCCCTACACTCTTCAATGCTTATTTAATGAGAAATGTATCATCTAACGAAAAGCTTGCTGCCCTGTTCACCGCATTCTTCCTCTGGTGTATCATCCCGGCCATGGCCCAGGATACGCAAGGCAAGGTAACAGGTAAGATCACCAGCGCCTCCGGTAGCCCGGTGGAAGGAGCTACCGTCACTGTGAAAGGGCTCACCCAAAGTGTGGCCTCCAACAGAACAGGTCAGTTCGCCATCACCGTGCCCGCCGGTAAAGACACCCTGGTGATATCGCATGTCGGTTTTGTAACGCAGGAGATAGCACTGCAAAACAGGACCTCCCTCAACATCAAATTGGTAGACGTAAATGCCGAGCTCAGCCAGGTAGTGGTGATCGCTTATGGCACCAGCCGTAAAAGCGATCTTACCGGTTCCGTGGTGTCCGTGAAAGCGGATGAGCTGAAAGCCATTCCCGCCACTTCCTTCGAGTCTGCCCTCCAGGGGCGCGCAGCAGGTGTACAGGTGACCACGCTCTCCGGTAAGCCCGGGGGCGAGCCCTCCATCCGTATCCGCGGTACCAGCTCCATCACCGCACGCAATGAGCCACTGTATGTGATCGATGGCATGCTGGTGAACAGCGATGCCGGTGATATCGCAGGTGGCGTAACACGTGGCCCCAACCTTGGACCTTTATCAAGCATCAATCCGGGCGACATTGAGTCTATTGAAATACTCAAGGACGCATCCGCCACCGCCATGTACGGCGCCCGCGGCGCCAACGGCGTGGTGCTCATCACCACCAAACGCGGCAGGAGCGGGCAGGGACAGGTGAATATCGAAGCCTACCACGGCTATCAGAAAGTGGCCAATAAACTGGACCTGCTGAACGCAGAACAGTTCGCAGATTTTGTGAACGAAGCCAGAATGAACGCCAATCAAATGCCCATCTACGTGAACCCAAAGAACCTGGGCAAGGGCACAGACTGGCAGGAGGAGCTTTTCCGCACAGCACCGATCAGCAACCTGCAGGCATCGGTGAGCGGTGGCGATGAGAAAACAAAATATTCACTCTCCGGATCTCTTTTCTCACAGGATGGTATCATCCTCAATTCAGATTTCAAACGTTACTCTTTCCGCGCCAACCTGGATCGCGCGGTGAGCGATAAATTCACTGTAGGGACCAGTCTCGCTTACTCACGTATCAACAGCAAGGGCGTTCTTACCAACGACCAGCAAATAGTTCCCGGCGTGGTGCTCGGCGCCATTTACTTCAATCCTGTGCTGCCCGTGTACAACCCCAACGAGCCCGGTGGCTACACGTATGAGAACAGGAGAGAGAATTTCTACACTATCGGGAGAACGCTGGGTAATCCAGTTGCAGAAGCGAAGGAGTATATCTCCGATACGCGTATCAACCGTTTCCTCGGCAATGCCTATGCGAAATACGCTTTCAGCAAACAGCTCGAGTTCCGCACCAGCTTTGGGGTGGATGCCTTCTCCAATGATGAAGGCAGTTTCGGCCCTAATTTCCTGAAACGTACGCAAGCAAGCGAGGGTGAGGCCAGCATCGCCAAATCCGATGGTATGACCTGGTTGAACGAGAATACTCTCACCTACAACAATACCTTTGCAGGGAGGCACCGTGTGAATGCCGTACTGGGTTACACCATGCAGCAATTCAATAACGACAAGCTCAATGCCATCGCCTTCGGTTTCCCCAATGGCACCACCGGGTACCATAATATTTTCGCCGGACAAAAGCCACAAAAGCCTACCAACTCTGAAAGCAGTTGGAGCATGATCTCTTACCTGGGCCGCGTCAACTATACGCTGGACAATAAATACCTCTTTACGGTGACTGGTCGTATCGACGGTAGCTCCAAATTCGGCGCCAACAACAAATACGCTTTCTTCCCCTCCGCAGCCTTTGCCTGGAGAGCCTCCGACGAGGATTTCATGAAAGAGGTGGATTGGATCAGCGACCTGAAACTGCGTACAAGCTATGGCGTTATCGGTAACCAGGGCATCGCACCTTATACTTCGCTCGCCAATGTAGGCCCCTTCGGTGAAGGTGTTTTCAACAGTCCGCAGGGTAGTGAAGTGTACACAGGCATGGAGCCCATCAACTATCCCAACCCCAACCTGAAATGGGAAACTACCCGCCAACTGGATCTGGGTGTAGACTTCAGCCTTTTCAACAACCGTATCAATATCACAGCAGATTATTATCACAAGAAAACGAATGACCTGTTGCTGCAAACACCGATCCCTTCCACTTCAGGTTTCACCAACACATTGCTGAACGTAGGCAATATCGAGAACCATGGTATCGATCTCGATATCCGCACGGAGAACCTGAGAGGAGAGCTTACCTGGAACAGCGCCATCAATCTCTCCATCAATAGGAATAAGATCACCAACCTCAACTCCGATAACGATATTCCGCTGATGGGAGGTTTGATCCTCCGTGAAGGAGAATCCATCGGCGCCTTCTATGGCCTGAGAACGATCGGCATTTTCCAGAC
>JAGIAP010000179.1:4260-11307 GCA_017744805.1 Chitinophagaceae bacterium
GCTTCCAGCCCCGTGCTGGTAGGGCAGGAGCCAACCGGACCAAGTGCAGCTTCCCATGCCAAAGCCGGCGACCGCCAGTATTTCGATAAAAATGGTGATAAGAAGATCACTTTGGACGACCGCGAGATCCTCGGTTACGCCACACCGAAATTCACCTGGGGATTCAGCAATAACCTGAGTTACCGCAACTGGGGACTGGCCGTTTTCTTCCAGGGATCACAGGGTAATAAGATGGCCAACCTGAACAGCCTGGGCCTGCTGAACTTCAACGGACAGACCAATGTGCTGGCCGAAGCTGCCCTCAACCGGTGGACGCCCACCAATCCCAGCAACAAGTATCCCCGTGCGCTGGCAGCAGGAAGCCTTGATAATGGTTATATCAGCTCCGATATCATCGAAGACGCTTCCTATATCCGCCTCAAGAATATCCAGTTGAGCTACGATTTCAGCAGCAGGCTGTTGCAGAAGATAAAAGTGAAAAGACTGCGCCTCTATGCCAGCGCTACCAATCTCTTCACCATCACCGATTACACAGGATACGATCCCGAGGCCAATGCATTTGGACAATCAACCACCTTGATGGGACTGGACCTGGGCGGATATCCCCAGGCAAGGACCTTCCTGTTCGGTATCAACCTTGGTCTCTAAAATTGAAAACTGCTGTCAAATGAAAACAAGAAAAATATCATTCGCAATACTGCTCGGCATCGGGATGCTGGGCCTGGGCTCCTGCTCCAAGTTCCTTGAAGAGGACCCCAAGAACCTTGTGAACGTCAATAACGCTTACAGAACAGAGGCAGATGCGGTATCTGCCGTCAATAGCATCTATGCCTACCTGAACTCGATCAGTACAGGATCCACGGCTGGTGTGTATCATAGCACTTTCTGGGTAACGGCCGGACTGGCATCGGATGAGCTTGTCAACAACCAGGTCGGCGCTCCGCAATTCGATCAGTTGGGCACCTTCACCTATACCTCCCAGAATGCTGCCCTGCAGGAGATCTGGACCATGCATTACAAGACCATCTTCCTGGCCAATATTGCCATCGAGCGCATCCCGCTCATCAATATGAACACTGCTTTGCGCAGCAGACTGGTGGGAGAGGCCAAATTCTTACGCGGCCTCATGTATTTCAATATGGTCCGCATGTTCGGAAAGATCCCGCTGGTATTGAAAGAAGAAGAACCGCTGAGGCCTGCCGTGGCTGAAGTGGCGGCCATCTACACCCAGATCCATAATGATCTGCAAGGTGCAGAAGCTGATCTTCCCCTCAACTATGATCCCAAGAACGGCCGTGGCCGCGCTACTAAAGGTGCCGCCTATGCGCTGGATGCCAAAGTATACCTTACGGAAAAGAACTGGAAGAAAGCCGCCGAAATGGCCAAAGTGGTGATCGATTCCAAAGAATACGATCTCTGGGACAATTTCGCCGATGCTTTCAAGCTCGCTAACCGTGGCGGTAAAGAAGCTGTGTTCTCCGTTGGTTTCGGAGATGCGGGTGGTGCCATCATCTTCTGGGAAGTTGGACAGTTCCTGGTGCGCCTGCTGCCTACGCAGCTCAGTGAGGAAGGGGTGGTGAATGCACAGGGCTGGCAGTACCCCACACAACAGTTGTACGATAGCTACGATGTGGAAGACCAGCGAAGGGCTGTTACCTTCATCACTACCATTCACAAGAGCGATGGCTCTACCATCACTATCCGCCCGTATATCCAGAAATATTGGGACAGGGTAGCCGAGCCCAAGGGCAATGAGAGCTCACAGGATTTTCCTGTGATCCGCTACTCCGATGTATTGCTGATGTATGCCGAAGCCATGAACGAAGATGATCAGCCACTGGTGGCCCATGAATACATCAACAAAGTGCGCAAGCGCGCCCGTTTCGACGGCACCGTTTACAAGAATACCGTACCCGATTACAATGGCCTTGGCAAGGAAGCATTCCGTGCGGCCGTACTGAAGGAGAGAAGGTTGGAGCTGGCTGTGGAAGGCCATCGCTGGTTCGACCTCGCCCGTACCAATACCCTGGAATCACTGGTGCCCCTGGCCAAACCTGGGGTGGTGCCCGCAGCAAGAAATTATCTTTTCCCTATACCGCAGACAGAACGAGAGCTCAATTCCAATCTGCCGAATAACGGTTATTAGCGATAAGACGGACCATGATATTGTTTCACTATTAAAGACCGCGCATTGGAAATTTCAAATTTTGACAAGTACCCCGCCATCAGTATCGATGGTTATGAAGGATGGAAAGGCTGGGCGTCTGTGATCTCAGCCCTGGAACAGCAGGTTGCCGCTTCCGGAAAGGATCGCACGGTAATTGCCGTGGACTGTTATCATGGTGTTCAACTGAAAGAAGTAGTTGATCAGCTTCGTAAAGGATTCCCAACTGCCCGGATCTTTGAGACTTCATCCGCTCTGTTAGCAGAGCAAGCCATCGATGAGATGGTGTACCCCTATGTGACTGATGACCCTGTTTTCGGCTATATCAGCCCGTTATCACTGGATCAGTTCTTCGATGCCCCAAAACTTTCAGCCATGCAACTGGATGTGAAAGCAGCAAGCCCCGGTATTGTTCTGGTAATTGGAACTGGTGCTACCCTCGTGGTACCTAACCCGGATATCCTCGTATATGCAGATATGCCCCGCTGGGAGATCCAGTTGCGCTTCCGCAGGAATGAGGCTGCCAACCTGGGCGCCACCAATTTCTCCGACAGCTTTGCCTACAAATACAAGCGCAGCTTCTTTGTAGACTGGCGTGTGATCGACCGTCACAAAGTGCCACTGATGGATCGCTGGGATTTTGCCCTGGACACTACCATTGGCGGAGAACCGAAAATGGTTCGCGGCGCTGCATTGATGGCCGCTTTCAAAGCCGCCGTGAATCAGCCCTTCCGCGTAGTGCCTTATTTCGATCCCGGCCCCTGGGGCGGACAATGGCTCAAATCCGTGATCGGCCTGGATCCCAACCAGGTGAATTTCGCCTGGGGATTTGATTGCGTTCCCGAAGAGAATAGCCTCCTGCTGAAATTTGGCGACATGATCTTCGAAACGCCCAGCATCAACCTGGTGTTCAATCAGCCACAACAACTGCTGGGTAAAAAAGTGTACGAAGCATTCGGCGCCGAGTTCCCCATCCGTTTCGATTTCCTCGATACCATGGAAGGCGGCAATCTCAGCCTGCAGGTGCACCCGTTGAAAGAATATATCCGCGAGAAATTCGGCATGGCCTACACCCAGGATGAGAGCTACTATTTCCTGGAAGCAAAGGAAGGCGCTTTCGTATACCTGGGACTGAAAGAGGATATCGTTCCGGAGAAAATGATCGATGCGCTGAAAGATGCCCAGGACAATGGGGTGGACTTCGATGCTGAATCCTATGTGCAGAAATGGCCGATCAAAAAGCATGACCATGTGCTCATCCCATCAGGCACCGTGCATTGCTCCGGCGCCAACAGTGTGGTACTGGAGATCAGCGCTACGCCGTACATCTTCACGTTCAAACTCTGGGATTGGGGACGTATGGGCCTCGATGGAAAGCCACGACCCATTTCGCTGGAACATGGCAAGAACGTGATACAGTGGGACCGCACCACGGAATGGACACGCGAACATATTCTCGATAAAACGGAACTGGTAGGGGAAGGGGATGGATGGAAAGAAGAAAGGACAGGACTGGATGAATTCTCTTTTATTGAAACAAGAAGACATTGGTTCACAAAGAAAGTCATTCACAATACGGAAGGCAGGTTCAACGTGCTCAACCTGATAGAAGGCAGGGAAGCCATCGTGGAAAGTCCCACCAATGCCTTCAAACCATTTATTGTTCACTATGCTGAAACCTTCATCGTACCTGCCGATGCCGGCGCGTACACCATCAGGCCATATGGAAAAAGTGAAGGGCAGCAGTGCGCCACCATCAAAGCTTATGTGCGCACAGAGCACCTCATTGATCATAGAATAAACTAACTAACGATTATGCACAAACAGGGATTACAATATGTTTACAAATGCACCTACGTGGCGGCGGTGGGAGGATTGCTGTTCGGTTACGACACAGCAGTGGTAGCAGGCGCCATCGGGTTCATTCAGCAAAAATACAGTTTGTCGCCGGCCATGATGGGCTGGGTGGCGAGTTGCGCGCTGGTAGGCTGTGTGATCGGAGCCATGTTTGCCGGTAGCCTGAGCGACCGCATTGGCAGAAAGAAAGTGCTGATGATCTCAGCCATCGCTTTCGCCATATCCTCCCTCGGCATCATGCTACCAATTGGCTTGAACTGGTTCATTGTTTTCAGGCTCATAGGAGGCATCGGTATCGGCATCGCTTCCATGTTATCCCCATTGTATATTTCTGAGATCGCCCCGGCTAATATCCGCGGGCGACTCATTTCCATTTACCAGATGGGCATCGTGCTCGGCATTCTGCTCATCTATTTCGTGAATGCATGGATCGCAGGCATGCACGATGATTCATGGAATATCGAAAGCGGCTGGAGATGGATGTTCGGTAGCGGATTGTTGCCCTCCGTTCTCTTTATCCTTCTTCTCCTGAATGTTCCTGAAAGTCCGCGTTGGCTGGCACAACAGAACCGGCTGGATGAAGCAGAAGATGTTCTCAGTAAAGTAAATGGAAAAGAGAAAGCAAAAGAAGAACTACAATCCATCCGCGCATCCATGAAAGAAGATACGGAAGCCAGCTTCGGCATCCTGATGCAACCGGGCCTTCGTTATGTGCTGCTCATTGGCATCATCCTGGCCATCCTTTCACAGGTGACGGGTATCAATGCCATCATGTACTATGCGCCGGAGATCTTTAAATCCAGTGGTGACGGTACTTCCAGCGCTTTGATGCAAACCGTGCTGGTAGGCGTGATCAACACCCTTTTCACTATCGTTGCCATCAAATATGTAGACAAATGGGGCAGGAAAACCCTGCTGTTGATCGGCGCTGCCGGTATGACGATCTGCCTCGCATTGGTGGGTGCCGCCTTTCATTTTGGGATGAACCAGGGGCCACTGATCCTGGTAGCGATCCTGGCATATATCGCGTTCTTCGCCATCTCCCTGGGGCCACTCACCTTTGTAGTGGTGGCTGAGATCTTCCCCACCCATGTACGAGGAAGGGCCATGTCCGTAGCCATTTTCTTTCTCTGGGTGGCCGTGTTTGCAGTATCCCAGACCTTTCCGATGCTGCAGTCGTCCGTTGGGCCTGCCATCACTTTCTGGATCTATATGCTGATGTCTGTGATCGCTTTCTTCTTCGTGTGGAGGCTGGTGCCGGAAACCAAAGAGAAATCGCTCGAAGAGATCGAGCAGTTCTGGAAGAACAAAGGAATGTAAACCGAAACAACTGAATTTAAAATATTAAATCTAACGATCATGCGCCTATACCCAATCTCACTGCTCCTTGCAGGCTGCCTGTATGTTCTCTCAGGCTGCAATAAAAATGATGCCGATCCCAATATTCCCGTATTGGATCTGTCCACCGATTTTGTGCTGAACAAGTCCGACAGGGATATCGAGGTCACACTCGATATGAATGTACCGGATGGTGTTAAGACCCTGGTTATCTCCAAAGGGGTGAACCTTCAACCGGATGCTGTGTATGGTTTGGATACCGTAGTTCCGGCACCTGCAGGCGATAAGAAATTCCGTTACGTTTTCCATTACACTTTGCAGAGAGCTGAAATAGACAAGCTGGTAGGCTTCAATTTCAAGCTGACCGATAATTCAGGAAGGATTGTGGAGAAGGACCTGACCGTGCATACGGAGGCGAATGCGGCGGAAACCATTTATTCAAAGAAATGGAATCTGAAATCTACCCTCAGGATCACAGCCACCCCACCCGCAGAAGAAATAGACCCTTGTGTAAAAGACAATATCTATAAGTTTTTCAAGGATAGTACCATGAGTGTAGATTTTGGCCCTGCATGCGGGTTCGATGGCTTCAACGTGTATGATAAATGGCGACTGAGTGAAGACGAGAAAACATTCACCTGGGAGTACTACAATCTCTTCAACCCGGCGGCCAGGACCACCGAAGTGTTCAATGTCCGCAAGATATCCAGCTCAGAACTGGTGATGGATATCACCATCGATCTTTCCTGGCTCGGGCCTCCTTACACCGATAAAGAACAATTCGTGTACACCTTCACTCCTGCACCATAAACATTATCACTATGATGCATAAACGAAATTATAGCTTTTTGCCAGCGCTGGCCTTTGCTTCCCTCCTGATCGGGGGCTGCACCAACAATACAGAAACGGCTAAAGATGAGAAAAAACAACTCTCCCTCGATTCGGTCTCTTTCACTACTGAAGAAGCGCCTGAATGGAGCCGCCTCTTCAAACGTACTACCGGGTGGTTCGGTGGCGATGGCATCTTTGCCGTAACCCGCGATGGACGTGAGAATCCCAATGCTGCTGCTGGTAGCGAAACTATCATCTGGTTCAGTGATACCATGCTGGGGGAGATCGGTCCCGATGGAAAACTGAAACCAGGCTATGAAATGATCCATAATTCCATTTCTGTACTGAAAGGCGCAGAGCCAGACAGCAACCGGATCAATTTCTACTGGCCGAAAGAAGGTGGAAAGAACAAATCACTCTTCACGCCCAATACTCCGGGTACAGGTGCGGATGAATATTACTGGATGGGAGATGGATTTGTGAACCAGGCAAAGAACAATGATCTCTATATTTTCGGTTATCGCATAAAGGATACCCATGATGGGGCTCCCTTTCCCTTCAAAGAGATGGGCAATACTCTGGTAGTGCTTCCCGGTGGCAGCCAGCCACCTTTCTCTTCCCAGCGCCAGGTCGATATCCCGTTCTTCTTAGGTAAATCCGTTGATAGCACGGGTTCCTTTGGGGCAGGCATATATGTGAATACGAAAGAGGCAGGCGCTGCCGATCCCGATGGATTCGTGTATATCTATGGTATCCGCGGACAGAAAAAAGAATTGATGGTGGCCCGCGTAGGGCCTGCTGTTATCGAGGATTTTGCCCAATGGGAATTCTATGACGGTAATGGCTGGACGAAGGGC
>JAGIAP010000017.1:0-9842 GCA_017744805.1 Chitinophagaceae bacterium
TTTCAGAATGGCGTAACCCTTATCCAGAGCGTCTCGCAGGCCATCCTGGTAGGGTTTTTCCTTTTCCGGCGTCATATTCTTTTTGAGAATAGTGCCGGCGCCGCCATGGATCACCAGTACCGGTTTCACCGGATGGCGGGTAGAATCCTGCTGAGCCAAAGCGCTGTTAAAAAGCATGACCATAAAAAAAGGTATCCAGTTTTTCATATGCGGTTTGTTTAGGCTGGTACTGCAATTTATGTTTTTTGCGTTTTTATGGCATCCGAAATCAAGTATTTTGTATTATTCATTGGTACTGAATTTGCTCATGAACCCTGATCGCCTAATTTTGCACCCAATACTCAGAACCTGAGAAAATTTTGGAAAATATGCCGGACCATTTTGCTGGTCCTGATCGCACTGATCGTGCTGGTATGGCTTGCCTTGCAAACCACGCCGGTGCAGAACTGGCTGGTCAAGCAGGTAACCCATCGCCTGAGTAAGGATCTGCACACCACCGTTTCCATCAAACATGTGGATTTTGCCCTCTTCAATAAGATGAGCCTGGAAGGCACCCTCATCAAGGACAGGCTGGAAGATACCCTGCTCTATGCCGGGGCCCTCAAAGTGAATATCACCGACTGGTTCTTTTTCAAGGATAAGATAGAGCTCAAATACCTCGGGCTCCAGGATGCACAGATCAGACTTAGCAGAACAGACTCCATCTGGAACTACCGGTTCATCATCGATTATTTCGCCGGGCCCAAAGAAACGGCCGGCAATAAAGGCTCCATCAACCTCGATCTCAAGACCATCGACCTGGACAATGTAGCCCTGGTGCAGAAAGATGGCTGGCGAGGGGAAGACCAGCTCCTCCGGATCAGTAGCCTCGATATCGATGCCCAGAAAGTGAGCCTCGCCGATAAACAGCTCTACCTCAATACTATCGTTATCGATAAACCGCTTTTTGCCATCCTCAACTATGATGGCAACAGGCCGGACTCCCTTCGTCCCAAAGACATCGATACCGTATACACCAACGATCCCAACCATCTCCGGTGGAATGCCGGCAACTGGGATATCCGCATCGCTAACCTCAAACTGAAAGACGGCACCTTCAAATCCGATAAGGTCACCGATCGCAAACCCTACGATTATTTCGACGGCGCGCATATACAGTTCAGTGATATCCAGGCTGAATTCAAAAATGTCCGCTTCAAGCAGGATTCCATCATCGGTAAGATCAATCTCAGCACCATCGAAAGAAGCGGGCTGGTAGTGAAGAACCTCAGCGCTGACCTCAAATGGCACCCCGAAGCCATGGAGTTCCATAACCTCGACCTCCGCTCCAACCGCAGCCATCTCCACCATTTCTTCGCCATGCGCTACAATACCTTCGATGATATGAGCGATTTCATATCCAAAGTGCGGATGGAAGGGGATTTTGACGAAGCCTACCTGGATAGTGACGATATCGCCTTCTTTGCCCCGGAAATGAAAGAATGGAAAAAGAGAGTGAGGATCAATGGTAAGGTCAGGGGATCGGTAGACAATCTCTCCGCCAAAAAGATCACCATCGAATCCGGTCAGAACGCTTACCTCAACGGGAATATCAGCCTCCGCGGCCTCCCCGATATCGATAAAACATTCATCGACTTCGAGGCCACCGACTTCCGGACCAATTATAAAGATGCCATTGCCATCATACCGCAACTGAAGACCATCACCCAGCCCCGCCTGGATCATATTGAATACCTGCGGTTCCGTGGCAACTTCACCGGCTTCGTGAAAGACTTCGTGACCTATGGCACTATCGAGACCAATCTCGGCACCCTCGTTACCGACGTGAACATGAAATTCCCCGATGTTGGCCATACCAATTACAACGGTAACCTCAGCACCAACGGCTTTGACCTGGGCCAGTTCCTGGACGTGCCTCAACTCGGCAGGATCAGCTTCAAAGGCAATATCAACGGACGTGGATTGAAAACCGGTAACCTCAACGCCAAACTCGATGGCACCATCTACTCCATGGAAGCCAATGGCTATGAATACAAGGATATCCTGGTGAAAGGGACCGTAGCCAAACGCCTCTTCAACGGGGAACTGAATGTGAACGACTCCAATCTCGTGGCCAAACTCAATGGTCTGGTAGACTTCAGTCAGAAAGTGCCTGAATTCAATTTCGATGCAGGATCACCAAAGCCAACCTGAAGAACCTGAAGCTCACTCAAGACAGCATCGAAGGATCCGGCAAATTCAATTTCGATTTCACCGGTAACAATATCGATAACTTCCTGGGTACAGCCCGTATCTACGATGCTTCTATATTCAAGAATAGTCGCCGCATCTCCTTCGACTCCCTGAGCGTTGAATCGAAAGTGATGGGCAACAACAAAGTGATCACCGTCCTCAGCAATGAGTTCGATGCCGCACTGGTAGGCGATTTCTCCATCATGGAGCTGCCCGCCGCCTTCCGCTCCTTCCTCAACAAATACTTCCCCAGCTATATCAAACCCGCTACCACCCTGAAGAACGAGAACTTCAGCTTTGTGATCACCACCAAAAAAGTGGAAGATTACCTGGATTTCGTGGATAAGAACCTCGGAGGCTTCAACTTCAGCACCGTGGCCGGGCGTATCAACAGCAAGGAAAACCTTTTGGACCTGAATGCGGAAGTGCCGCAATTCAATTACAAGAACGTGACCGTGTACAATGTGAGCCTGAAAGGGGTCGGCAACCGCGACAGCCTCTCGCTGGAAAGCTCCATTGCAGATGTGTATATCAACGACAGCCTCCATTTCCCCGGCACCACCATCAAAGTGGGATCGGCCAACGACCTCTCCCGCGTAACGCTCAAAACCAGCGCCAGCCAAACCATCAATGCCGCCAGCATCGCCGCCAAAGTGCAGACCATGCCAAGAGGTGTCCGTATCACTTTCGATAAATCCAATTTTGATGTAAATGGAAAGAACTGGCTGATAGAGAAAGACGGAGAACTGGTGTTCAGCGATGATCTCATTTCAGCAGATGGTGTTCGCATTTACAGCGGCGACCAGGAAATACTAGTAACCACCCATCCCTCCGATATCGGTAATTCCAATGATGTAAAAGTGGAATTGAAGAAGATCAATATCGGTGATTTTGCTCCATATGTTGTAAAGAAGAACAGGCTGGAGGGTTTGCTCACCGCCAATATCGATATCATGGACCCCTTCAAAAAGATGCAGGTGGATATGACGGGCACGGCCGAACAATTCAGGTTGGATGACGATAGTATCGGTAACGTGAACCTCACCGGTAATTACAGCATGCGCTCCGGTATCGTCAACTTCGGCGCCATCAGCAAGAACGATAATTACCATTTCAATGTGAACGGCGCCTACACCATTTCCGACAGCACCAATACCAGGCTGCCACTCGATATCAACGGCGAGTTCGATCATATGCGCATCAAACTGCTGCAACAATATCTCTCCGGGGTGTTCAGCGACCTGGATGGTTTCGCCACCGGCGATCTCCGCATCTCGGGCCCTACGGACAACCTCACCTACACAGGACAGGTGAAAGTGAACGATGCACAGTTACGCGTCAATTATACCAATGTATTGTACAAGATCCCCGCAGCCAGTTTCGATTTCAGGGATGGATTCATAGACTTTGGCGCCTTCCCCATCCGTGACGAATTTGGCAACCAGGGTAGTATATCCAAAGGCATTCTCAAACATAATAGCTGGGACGATCTTGAGTTCGATTTTGCCATGAACACCAACAAGCTGCTGGTGCTTTCTACCAATGGCACAGGAAAAGATTCTTATTTCGGTACTGTTTTCGCAAAGGCCAATATGACCCTCAAAGGACCACTGGCCGATATGCGCATGGATATCAGGGGCGAACCGGCAGACAGTTCCAAACTCTATATCCGGTCCGGCCCCTCCCGCGAAAGCGGTCAGGCCGACTTCATCGTATGGAAAGTGTACGGTCGTGAAATGACGCCTCCACGCGCCGCCCAGGAAAGCAACCTCACTGTGAACCTGGATATCAGCGCCAATAACTACGCCAATATGTACGTGATCCTGGACGAGCTCACAGGCGATATCATCCAGGCTAACGGCCACGGCAACCTGAAGATCAAGGCAGGCACCGACGGAGAGTTCAATATCACCGGTCGTTACGATATCGACAGGGGTAATTACAATTTCAGCTTCCAGAGCTTCCTCCGCAAACCATTCACCCTCCGCGAAGGCGTGGGCAACTATATCCAATGGAAAGGCGATCCCTATGATGCGGACATCAAAGTGGATGCCGAATACCATGCAGAGAATGTGCGTTTCAGTGATCTGGGCCTGGATCAGTTCTCCATCCAGGCAGGCACTTCCGGCGGCGTGAACAGCGCCGTTCGTAAATACCGCGGCGAAGTGGTAGTGGTGGCCAGCCTTACGGAAAAGCTCATGCGCCCGAATATCAAATTCACCATCGAGCTGCCACAGGGCAGCGCCCTCAAGAATGATCCCGATGCCCTCGCCATCCTGCAACGTATCCAGAACGATGAGAACGAGCTCAACAAACAGGTGGCCTTCCTCATCGTGTTCAATAGCTTCGGTCCTCTCCAAACCGGCAGCCAGAGCGGCCTCGGCAATATCGCCTTCGAAGGCGTGGTGATCGGCAGCATCTCCGGCGTGGTTTCCAGCGCCCTCAGCAAATGGAGCTCCAATATCTTCCAGAAGATCTTCAACGACAAGAGCATCAAGGTGAACTTCAACGCCCAACTCTATAGCGGCTATAACCTGATCGACAATACTGATCGTAACAAGATCAACTACGACCGCAGTAACCTCAACCTCAATATCGGTAAGAGCTTCCTGAATGAAAGGCTGACCTTCACTTTCGGCTCGGCGCTGGATTTCGGCCTCAGTACCGAACAGGCGCAGGCCACCAAGAACCTCCAGTTCCTCCCCGATATCACGGCAGAATGGAAGATCCGCCAGGACGGCAAACTGGTGCTTACCTTCTTCTACCGCGATTCCTATAATTACCTCACCGGCACAGGCGTAGGCGCCAGGCAGAACCGTTCAGGCGCCAGTATCAGTTATCGCCGCGACTTCGATAAGTTTGGAGAGCTGTTCAAGGGTGATAAAAAGAAGAAGCCGAAGGCAATGCCTCCGGCCCCTAAAAAAGCTGACAGTGCCCGTACCAACTGATACAGGCAACCGAATATTTGATTATCCTTTCAGGATCTCATGTCCTAATTTATCCCGCTTCGTCAACAGGTATTTTTCATTGTGCACATTGGGCTCTATCTCGATGGGAACTGCTTCCACTATCTCCAGGCCATAGCCCAGCAGACCAGCACGTTTCTTGGGGTTATTGCTCATCAGGCGCAGTTTGCTGATGCCCAGTGAGCGCATGATCTGTGCACCGATGCCATAATCCCGCTTATCCATGGGGAATCCCAGGTGCAGGTTGGCTTCTACCGTGTCCATTCCATTTTCCTGGAGCTTGTAGGCCTTCAGTTTATTCATCAGGCCGATGCCCCTGCCCTCCTGGTTCATATAGATGATGGCGCCTTTTCCTTCTTTTTCCACCATGGCCATGGCGGCATGGAGTTGATCCCCGCAATCGCAGCGGAAGGAACCGAGGATATCACCGGTGAAACAGGAAGAGTGAACACGCACCAGAATAGGCTCATCCTTATCCCAGGTACCCTTGATCAGGGCCAGGTGCTCTGCGTTGGTGCTCTTGTCGCGGAAAGCCACCAATTTAAAATGACCATATTTGGTAGGCATATCCACGCGTACCACTTCTTCAATGAGCGAGTCCGTTTTGAGGCGGTACTCGATCAGGTCTTTTATGGAGATGAGTTTGAGATCGAATTTTTTGGCGATCTCCTTCAGTTCAGGGAGACGGGCCATAGAGCCGTCATCGTTCATGATCTCTACCAGGGCGCCACCGTAAGGAGGTGGGAATCCTGCGAGACGGGTAAGATCAGTAGTGGCTTCCGTATGGCCGGCCCTTCTGAGCACACCGCCTTTTTTGGAACGAAGGGGAAAGATATGGCCGGGACGAGCCAGGTCCGAGGGTTTGGTCTTGGGATCCACCAGCGCCTGGAAGGTCTTGGCCCTGTCGTGCGCCGAGATACCGGTTGTACAGCCATTCCCCAGCAGGTCTACCGATACGGTGAAAGCCGTTTCGTGAAGGGCTGTGTTATTGTTCACCATCAGGTCCAGCTCCAGCTCCTCGCAGCGGTCTTCTTCCAGCGGGGCGCAGATCAGACCACGACCGTGCTTGGCCATGAAATTGATCAGTTCAGGAGTAATATTATGACTGGCGGTGATAAAATCGCCTTCATTCTCACGATCCTCATCATCCACCACTATTACCAGCTTACCGTTCTTAATATCTTCAATGGCACTTTCAATGGAATCAAGCATACCTCAAATTTTTGCAAAGTTACTAATAAAACACCCTACTGCGAATAAGGTTCGGACCGGCCCATCATAATGATAGGTTGCCATTAAGTTGCGGTTACCAAGCAGCATCGCCCGGAAGCTGCCTGTCTGGTAATTCATCGGCAATTGCAGCATGTTTTCCGTCGGAAATCGGGCGCAAAATGGTAATTGGGTAGTTTGAACCGCCTGCTTAGAGTGTGAATAACTATGTTAATGGTTTTTAACACTTGTATTTTTTTCCTGCTACTTTTGTCGCGTCATTTAGACCCCCTTCTCAACCTGATCCGTAGCCCTGAGTCCTGAAAATATTAGCGAAAGAGGGTCAGAACAGCCCTTTTTGCCATTCATAAAAGATTGGTTGGTAGCACTATTCCGCAATCTGGTACATTCCAATGTACATATAGCCTGAATTAATCATAACATAATACCAAGCTTACCAGCAAGGTAATTTGCTCATTGTTTCTTTGCAGCCAATTATTATTAAACATGTCATAGTATGAGAAGAACTACGCTTTATTTCTTAACCCTTTTATTGGTGTTTGCGGGCTTTGAGAGCTATGCCCAGGTAACTACCAGTAGTATGTCCGGCGTTGTGAAAAACGACAAAGGCGAGCCCCTCGTAGGAGCCACCATCACCCTGAAACACGTACCCACCGGCGCAAATTTCACAGTAACCACCAGGAATGGTGGCGTATTCGACATCAACAACATTCCTCCCGGAGGCCCTTATTCAGTTAAAGTATCTTATGTAGGTTATTCCGATTTCACCCGCGACGATATCAATATCCCCCTGGGTGAAAGGTTCGATCTGCAACCCGCCCTGCTCCCCTCCAATGCGGAGTTACAGGTGGTTACGGTATCGGCAGCAAGAAGAGGCACCACCGAAAAGAGCGGCGCCTCCACCAATATCTCCAATCGTGAAATCCAGAACCTGCCGAATATCTCCCGCAGCCTTACCAACCTCACGCGCATCACGCCACAGGCAAACGGTAACAGCTTTGCAGGTATGAACAATCGTTATAACAACCTCACTATCGACGGTTCCCTCTTCAATAACAACTTCGGAAGAGGCGGCGACGGTATGATCCCCGGCGGCGCAGTTTCTGCCATCTCCGTAGATGCCATCGACCAGGTGCAGGTGAATATCGCTCCCTTCGACGTTCGCCAGGCGGGCTTCGTAGGCTCCGGTATCAACGCCGTAACCAGGAGAGGTACCAATAAATGGTATGGAACGGTATATGGTTTTTACAGGAACCAGGCCTTCAACGGCGATAAAGTACTGGGCACCACTTTCGACAAGCCCAAACGCTCCAACAAGACCTTCGGCGCCAGCATCGGCGGCCCCATCATCGAAGACAAACTGTTCTTCTTCGTCAACTATGAAATGGAGAACAGAACACAGCCTGGTCAAACCTATGTTTCCAAAAAAGCAAGCGATCCCAATAATCCCAACGCTGCAGCCGTTTCCGACGATAGCCTGAAACTGGTAAGACAGCACCTGATTGATAAGTTCGGGTATGATCCGGGCGCTTATGAAGGATATGATTTCAAAACGGATAACAAGAAATTCCTGGCCCGCATAGACTGGAATATCACCAACAAACACCGTCTCTCCTTGCGTTATACGCAATCAGAGACCAACGATGATGACCAGGTGAATGCTTCCAGCACCACAGGTATCAGCGCCCCACGTATCAATAACAGCCGCAGGGGCGGTAGCACCGGTGGCCTCGCCTTCGCCGGCTCCAACTTCAAGAACAATGTAAAAGTTTGGTCTGGTGTACTGGAACTGAACTCCAATTTCAGCAGCATCGTGTCAAACCAGTTGATCGCTTCTTATACTGACAACGAACTGAAAAGGGTGCCCAACTCAACGGCTCCTTTCGCCGATATCATGAACAATGGCAACAACGTTCAGGTATCCTTCGGTACCGATCTTTTCTCTTATCGTAACGAGATCTCCGATAAGGCGCTGAACATTGCCGACAACGTAACCATGAACCTCGGTAAGCACACCGTTACCGCTGGTGTGAGCTACGAGTACCTGAAATTTGCCAACTCCTTCACCAGCGCAGGTGGCCCCGCTTATTACCGTTATGCATCCGTACAGGATTTCATCAACGACAGAGCCCCTTCTTATTTTGGTGTGGCCTATGACCCCAACAACCGCCTGGGCATCAAAGTGCCTGAAGCTACCTTCGCTCAGTTGGGATTGTATGCACAGGACGCATGGGCGATTTCATCCAAATTCAAACTCACGTATGGCGTTCGCTTCGACAAACCTTCTTACCCCTACGATCCTCCGAAGAACCCGGCCCTGGAAGCCCTTACCTTCAAGGATAACAATGGGAACGCCGAGCATTTCGACGTAAGCAAATGGCCCGACGCCAAAGTACTGATCTCTCCCCGCTTAGGATTCACCTATGATGTGGATGGAGACAAGCAAACCATCGTTCGCGGTGGAACAGGTCTGTTCACAGGTCGTATCCCCTTCATCTGGCTGGTGAACCAGGTAGGTGATAACGGTGTGATCCGCGCAACATACCAAACCGGTAACGCTACTGACCTCGCCGGTATCAGCTACGATCTGGACAGGACCAAATACATTCCGCAGAATCCGGCGCCAGTGGGCACTACCATCCCCAACGGTTCCAACTATAGCGCCATAGCCAAGGACTTCAAAATGCCACAGGTATGGAGAACCAACCTGGCGGTAGACAAGAAATTCCATAACAACTACACCTTCACCCTCGAAGGCTTGTTCACCAAATTCATCAATAACCCTTATTTCCGCAATGCCAACCTGGGGCCCCAGGTAGGTACCATCAATGGCATCGACCATCGCCCTTACTTCACTCCTGCCCTCAATGCAGCAGTGAACCAAATGGCCGTGCTCGACAATACCAGCAAAGGATATAGCCTTGCATTGACTGCCGGCGTTCAGAAATCATTCTCCCAGAACTGGGAAGGTGGTATCGCTTATACCTATACGCTGGCCCAGGAAGCTGCCATCGGTAGCTCTGATCAATCCGGTAGCGGCTGGACCACCAACAATATCTCCATCAACCCGAATATCCCGGAATTGGGCCAGAGCAACTATGCCGTGCCTCACCGCATCGTAGCACATGCTTCTTACCGTTTCGAGTATTCACACAAGACCATGGCAACTACTGTTGGCCTCTTCTACTCGGCTCAACCCCAGGAAAGATATAGCTTCCGTTACAGCGCCAATATCAACGGTGATACGGCCAGCAACGATGTACTGTACATTCCGAAGGACCCTTCCGAGATCAAATTTGCTGAAGGCTTCAAACCCAGCAGCAGCGGTCCGGCTTTCACCGCCAAACAACAAAGCGATGCCTTCTTCGCCTTCATCGAGAACGATAAATACCTGCGCAAACACAAAGGCCAGAC
>JAGIAP010000017.1:9852-32870 GCA_017744805.1 Chitinophagaceae bacterium
AGCCCTCCTTCCCTGGTACCATTCACTGGATATGCGTGTTCTGCAAGACTTCGTTATCAAATCCGGCGGCAAGAAACATACTATCCAATTCAGCGTGGATGTGATCAACCTGCTGAACCTGCTCAACAGCAACTGGGGTTACCGTTATCAATATACTTTCGGCACCTTCCAGGACATGGGTATCGTTGGTATCGCAACTTCCAGCAACAATACATCAGGAACGAAGTATTCAGCGGCTAACCCCGTATTCACCTTCGATCCCAATGCACCTAAGAAAGCTTACCAGGCTGCGTACAATACCAACAGCACATGGGGCTTGCAACTGGGCCTGAGGTATATCTTCAACTAAGCGTTGGATAATTGAGTTATACAAATAAGTAAGAAAGGGCGTCTTGTTGAGACGCCCTTTTCTTTATAAGTTATAAGTGGCAGGTTCTGCTATTTCTTCATAATACCATTGAGAAAGGTGCCCGCTAAAAAATCCAGGTGCTTCTCAACATAGGCAAAATTATCTTCGAGGAATAAGCGCTGCCCTATCGCGCGCATAGTCATATTGGTTACTTTGGTCCATACGGAGATCTCTTCATCGCTCATTGCCCTGATCTCGCCCCTTTTGATACCGTAAAGGATCAGGTCGTGCAGCAGGGTCTCCATATAACTATCCCGCTCCTTTCCGATATTCTCCATCAGGGCAGGATTCTCCATCACATCTGCACGGAACACGGAGAACTTATCGATCTTCTCCCGGATATTACCAAAGACCGTAGTGAACATCAGCCTGAATTTCTCGGGAGCAGTTTCTACCGTGGCCATCATTTCTTCTGTCAACCGGCGGTTCTCATCCATATCAACAGCCACCACCGCTTCAAAGATCTCCTCCTTGGTCTTGTAATAATAGTACAGGGCGCTCTTGGATTTACCGATGGCCCGGGCAATATCCTCCATCGTGGTTTTCTTGAAACCAAAACGGCCCAGCAATTCCGCTGCCTTCGATAAGATCTCCTCCCTGACAGGATCTTTTGAAACTTGACTATTCGACATTTTTAGTCAGATTAGAATATTTGGCAAAAATACCGAAAACTGTACAGGGCTGAACGCCTGCACAGGGAAACGAGGAAGATATTCTATGTTTCGATAGTGCAAACACCATTAAATACTATCTATCAGATAGTTACATATATGCCCCATATCCCCCAAACCCTGGTCTCATGAAAAGCCCAGCCCCTTTTCACATTTCTCTAACAAACTTTTTGACCATTTGAGTAAAATAGTCGAGACAAGATACTACTTTTGACTTTTAAACCAAAATAGTCGAATATTCATGGAACAATTAATCCTGGACACGGCCTACCAATGGTTCACCACTCAGGGAGTGCAGTCCTTCACCATGGACGACATCGCATCCCGCCTCGGCATGTCGAAGAAAACTTTGTACCGCTACTTTGTTTCCCGCCAGGAACTGGTGGAAAAAGTAGCCAACAGGTTGGCAACAGATTATGAAGCAGCGATGGTACTGGTGGATGAAAAGCCGGTGGACAGTTTAAGGAAACTCCTGGGCTATATTGGCACCGTGCTCAATTTTTGCAAGAAGATCAACCCGGTTTTCTTTTCCGACCTGCGCAGACATTACCCTGTACAATATATCGAGCTCAACAAGAGCATGGAGAGCACCATCGGTTCCCGCATCATCAGAACACTGGAAGCAGGCATCCAGGAAGGCTTGTTCAGGGGCAATCTTCATCCTCAACTGGTGATCGCCATCTGGCAGCAACATATGGCTACCGATTTCGAATTCGCTTCCCAGCTCACCAACGATTATTCAAAGGATGAAGTGTTCCGTCAGGCCTTGTACCTCTTCCTTTACGGAGTGGCTACACCTGCTGCCATCCCTTTGCTGGAAGAGGAGCTACATTCTTTCTCACATAACAATCATGAACAAACGGTGATCGCTCACCACTAATACTCCGATTGCTTGCTTACATGCCGTAAGGCAGGAATTATTTCATACAACAATCATGAACATGAAACCTCAAATGCTTCATTTAAGGAGGGCGGCATGGCTATTGCTTTTACTGACGGGACTTGCTCCTGTTATGCAAGCACAAACGCCTTCGCAGTTGCCTTCTCCATTCACTTTGAAGAATGCACTGGAATTTGCCTTAGCGCATAAATCTACCGTCAAAAAGGCGAAGCTCGATGAAGAGAACAGTGAGCACAAGATCGCAGAAGTGAGAAGCCGCGCGCTTCCCACCGTTACGGGAACGGGTAGCCTTACCTACAACCCCGTGCTGCAACTGAGCGCTGTTCCCGGCGATCTGGCCGGACAACCCGGCACTACCCTGCTGATCCCTTTCGGACAGAAATGGAATAGCAACGCGGCCATCGCGCTGCAGCAAAACCTCTTCGATCAAAGTGTATTCACCGGCCTCAAAGCAGCAAGGACCGCCCAGGAATATTACAAGATCCTTTCTACCCTCACCGATGAACAAACCATCGAGCAGGTAGCCAGCAATTACTACCAGGTATTGGTGCAACGCCAGAAACTGGTAGTGATCGATAGCAATATCGCCACTACCACCAGAGTGAAGAATGTGATCGAAGGACAATATAAAAATGGACTGGCCAGGAAGATAGACCTGGACAGGACACGAGTGAATATCTCCAACCTGCAGGCGCAACGCCAGCAAATTTTCAATGCCGTTCAGATACAGGAAAATACCCTGAAATTCTATATGGGCATGGATATCGCCACCACCATCGATATACCTGCCGCCACTTTCAGCGAGATCGAGCCATCACTCCAACTGGCAGATGCCAGGCCGGATATGACCAGGATGACCGATTACCAGTTGCTGAAAAAACAGGAAACCCTCCTCCATTTCCAGAAAGACGCCGTGAAAGCGGAATACTATCCTACCCTCAGCCTCAATGGCAACTACGGTTACCAGGGACTGGGCAATAAATTCCCGATCGGTGGCAGCAAGCCTGCCGTCAACTGGTTCGATTATGCCTCTATCGGCCTCAACCTGAAGATCCCCATCTTCAATGGCTTCGCCACACGCTCACGCGTAAGACAGGCGGATGTAGATATCAAAAAAGTAAAAGAAGACCTGAAGAATACAGAGCTCTCACTCAACCTGGCCTATGAAAATGCGAAGGCACAGATCTCCAACAGCATCATCACGCTGAACAACCAGCGGGAGAATGTGCAACTGGCGCAGGAAGTGTACGAGAACTCACGCAATAACTACAACCAGGGACTGGCCCCGCTCACCGACCTGCTGGATGCGGAGAATAGCCTGACCACGGCCCAAAACAATTACTCATCAGCCCTGCTCGACTACCGTCTCGCAGAGATCCAACTGATCAAAGCACAGGGAAAACTTACATCACTCTTAAACTAACACAAATGAAAAAGATATTACGGATCCTTCTGGCGGTAGTGATCATCGGTGGCTCCCTGATGCTGATCGCCAGCGTACTGAAAAAGAATAAAGAAAAAGCAGAAGAAAAAACGGCCGTGGTGGCTCAGACCAACGCCACCGTTTCCGTGCGAACCAGTGAAGTGGTGAAAACCTCCCCTGAGCTGGATGTGATCGCCAATGGCAATTTTGCACCTTCGCAAGAGCTCAGCTTCTCTGCCGAGAAAGCAGGCCGTGTAGTGAATGTACTGGTGAAAGAAGGAAGTTATGTAACGAAAGGACAAGTACTCGCTACCATCCGCGTTGACCAGCTCAATGTAGACCTGAGCAGTGCAGAGGCGGCCTATCAGACAGCAGTAACCGATTTTGACCGTTATACCAATGCATTCAAAACAGGCGGTGTAACACAACAGCAACTGGATCAGGCCAGGCTCCAACTCAGCAATGCCAAAGCCAAACTGGAAGCCAGTCGCATCAATCTCAGCGACGCCAGTATCCGCGCCAGCATCAATGGCATAGTAAATGCCAAATATATCGAGCCTGGCTCCGTGGTTGCAGCAGGTACCAAGCTCTTCGATATCGTGAACGTATCCACCCTCAAACTGATGGTGACCGTGAACGAAGCACAGGTAGCCAACCTCAAAACAGGCAAGCAGGTAAAAGTAAGGGCCAGTGTTTTCCCCGGAAAAGAATTCAATGGCGCCATCACCTTCATTGCACCGAAAGCGGATGCCAGCCTCAACTTCCCGGTAGAGATCACCATCGCCAACAATCCCGGCCAGCAACTGAAAGCCGGTATGTATGGAACAGCCGTATTCGATTTCCCTGATCAGGCAGCCACCATCATCGTTCCCCGCACTGCCTTCGTAGGCAGCGTGAGCAGTGGTGAAGTATTTGTGGCCGACAATGGAGTGGCCAAACTGAAAAAAGTGACGGCAGGCCGGATCTTCGGAGATAAAGTGGAAGTGATAAACGGTTTACAGGAAGCGGAGCAGGTGATCACCAGTGGTCAGATCAACCTGGCCGATGGCACTAAGATCAGTGTGATCAAATAGACCGGTACCCATTGTTGCAGACTTAATCATTATTACATGAAACTGGCAGAAATATCAATAAAACGTCCGTCCCTCGTGATCGTGTTATTCACGATACTCACGCTGGGTGGGCTGTTCAGTTATACCTTGCTTGGTTACGAGCTGATCCCGAAGTTCGATACCAATGCCATCACTATCGTAACCACCTATCCTGGCGCCTCGCCCGGTGAAGTGGAGAATACGGTAACTAAAAAAGTGGAAGATGCGGTGGCATCGCTGGAGAATATCAAGAAGCTGGAGTCCAAATCGCTTGAAAGCGTTTCACTGGTCACCATACAGCTGCAATCCACGGCCGATGCGGATTACGCGTTGAACGACGCACAGCGAAAGATCAACGCCATCCTCAAAGATCTTCCGGAAGATATCGATCCCCCTTCCCTCAATAAGTTCTCGCTCGACGATCTTCCTGTTGTAACACTTTCCTCTTCGGCCAATATGGACGAAAAAGAGTTCTATGATCTCATCGATAAAAGGGTCAGTCCTGTTTTGTCGAGGATGGAAGGTGTTGCCCAGGTGAACCTGATCGGTGGACAGGAAAGAGAGATCCAGGTGAGCCTGGATGCGGACAAACTGAAAGGATACGGCATCTCCGTGCCACAGGCGCAACAGATGATCCTGAGCTCCAACCTCGACTTCCCTACCGGCAATGTGCAAACGCGTGAGCAGAGTATCCTCGTCAGGCTCTCGGGTAAATACAAGTCCATCGACGAGCTGCGCAACCTGGTTCTCAAATCTGCCAACGGCATACAAGTGAGATTAGGTGATGTGGCCGATGTACAGGATGCGCAGAAAGAAGTGGAAAAGATCAGTCGCGTCAACCAGCAGAACTCCATCGCCATCCAGATCATCAAACAGTCCGATGCCAATGCCGTAGCGGTTTCTGAAGAAGTGCAGAAACAGATCGCGCAACTGATGAAGGACTATGCCTCAGTAGGCCTGAAACTGGAGATCGCAAATGATAGCTCCGTGTTCACCCTCGAAGCCGCCGACTCCGTGGTGCATGACCTGCTGATAGCGGTATTGCTGGTGGCTTTCGTGATGCTGTTCTTCCTGCATAGTTTGCGGAACGCCATCATCGTAATGGTGAGTATCCCCGCTTCATTGATCGCCACCTTCATCGGAATGGCTTTGTTCGGGTACACCCTCAACCTGATGAGCTTGCTCGGTCTTTCACTGGTGGTGGGTATCCTGGTGGATGACGCCATCGTGGTGCTGGAGAATATCTACCGGCATATGGAGATGGGCAAGAACCGGGTGCGTGCGGCCTATGAAGGAACGAAAGAAATTGGATTCACGGTAACGGCCATCACCCTCGTGATCGTAGTGGTATTCCTGCCCATCGCGTTGAGTACGGGCCTTGTATCGAATATCATCAAGCAGTTCTGTGTAACGGTGATCATTTCCACCATGCTGAGCTTGCTGAGCTCGTTCACTATCGTGCCCTGGCTCAGTTCCAGGTTCGGTAAACTGGAACATATCACCGGTAAGAATATTTTCGGAAAGATCATCCTCGGTTTTGAAAAAGGACTGACCTCTTTCACACATTGGATCACGAATATCCTCAAATGGAGCTTACATCATAAACGCATTACCCTGGCCCTGGTGCTGGTACTTTTCTTCGGTTCATTGTACATGGTAGGTGGTGGCTTCATCGGCGCCGAGTTCTTCTCGAAGAGTGACCGTGGCGAGTTCCTGGTGCAGATCGAAATGCCCAAGGATGCGGCCATCGAGCAGACCAACCAGATGACGCAGAAAGCAGAAGCCTATCTGCGCAAGAAAGTGGAAGTGGTGGACCTGATCACCACCGTGGGTCAGACCAGTGAAGGCCTGGGCGCTTCGCAATCCACTCCCTACAAATCGGAGATCGATGTAAAGCTGGTGCCGAAAGCGCTTCGCGCAGACGACTCCTATTTGTACGCGGCCAAGATCAAACGCGAATTGCAGCAGGTACTGGTGGGCGCCAAAGTGAAGACCACTCCCGTGGGCATGTTGGGTACGGCAGACCGTGCGCCGCTGGCCCTGGTGGTTACAGGCTCGGACCTGGACAGCGCCATGGTATTTGCCAACGCTGCTATGGCTGAATTGCAGAAGGTCAAAGGCGCTACCGAGATCAAGCTCACCGTGGAGTCCGGAAACCCTGAGATCAATGTACAGGTGGACCGCGATAAGATGGCCTCGCTGGGACTTACCCTTCAGACAGTCGGTTTGACCATGCAAACGGCCTTCAACGGTAACACCGATGGCAAGTACAGGGCAGGTGAATACGAGTACGATATCAATATCCGTTATGGAAGCTTCAACCGCAGCAGCATCGATGATGTGCGCAACCTGGAGTTCACGAACGACAAAGGGCAATCGATAAAGCTTTCTCAGTTCGCTTCCGTTACCGAAGCATCCGGCCCCAGCCAACTGGAGCGGCGGGACAAGAGCCCTTCGGTTACAGTAGAGGGTCAGACCGTTGGCCGCCCCACAGGCACCGTAGCTGCTGAATGGCAGAAAGCATTCGAGAAGATCCGTAAGCCTACGGGTGTGAACTGGATCTGGGGTGGTGATATGGAGAACCAGAGCGAAGGCTTCGGTACACTCGGAGTAGCGCTGCTGGCGGCCATCCTGCTGGTGTACCTGGTGATGGTAACACTGTATGATAGCTTTGTTACACCCTTTGTGGTATTGTTCTCCGTGCCGCTCTCCTTCATTGGGGCACTGCTGGCGCTGGGCCTTACCAATAATTCACTCAATATCTTCACCATCCTGGGTGTGATCATGCTGATCGGCCTGGTATGTAAGAACGCGATCATGATCGTTGACTTCGCCAACCACCGCAAACAGGCTGGCGTGGACACTTTCAATGCCCTCATACAGGCCAACCATGCAAGATTGCGCCCGATCCTGATGACCACCATCGCGATGGTATTCGGTATGCTGCCGATCGCGATCGCCTCCGGCCCCGGTGCTGAATGGAAAAATGGACTGGCATGGGTGATCATCGGAGGATTGATCAGCTCCCTGTTTCTGACACTGATCATCGTGCCCGTTATCTACGCCATCTTCGACCACTGGGGTAACAGGCGCAGAAAGAAAAAGAAACAACAAAAATCGATAGAAGCATTAATGACTGAAGACTATGTGGCCACTGAAACTGAAGACGGTTTCACCCCGGTTCATGTAGTTTAGAAAGGCGTTGTTTCAGAAAGGACATGCACAACCGGAATGGTTTTAGGTCGGTTGTTGTTTGGGGTTATAGATAAAGGCCGTCACCTGGGGAGGTGGCGGCCTTTTTTGTGGACTTCCAAAAAACGAGTATCTTTTACAGGGAAGACCATTGGCACCTGACTCATTAAACCTTTCATACATGCACCGTAAGATGTACCTGTTATTGCTGATCAGTCATATGGCCGTAGCCGTATCCGCTCAAAAGCCTTCTTCATACGCATTCCCCCAGGAAATACAGCAAACGCTCAGTAAAGACTCCACCCCCTGGAAAGCGCAAAGAGCCTCCTGGGAATTCTCGTTTATCGGAGAATATCAAACAAGTTTATCGATGGCAGACTCCAATTACAAGTTCAAGAAAAAGCTGCCTGTGCTTGCGCCGGAAGCCCTGAAAGATCTTTCGCGCTACAAACCTGTCAACGCCAGGCAATATATCCTGGATCGTGCAGACAAAGGATCCATCATCATCATCAACGAAGCCCATTACCAGCCCCTGCACAGGGTTTTCACCAGTTCCCTGCTGAAAGGCTTGTATGAAAAAGGATACCGGTACCTCGGCCTGGAAGCACTGTATGGAATGGATAGTATGTTGAACCAACGGGGTTACCCGGTGGACTCTACCGGATACTACACCAAAGAGCCGCAATTCGGGAACCTCATACGGGAAGCCTTGCAAACTGGCTTTACCATATTTGGCTATGAAGCAGATGATGAGGATATGAATAATAACAAGAGAGAATACGGGCAGGCAAAGCATCTGGCGGCATACATGAAACAATATCCCGGCAAATGGTTGATCCATTGCGGCTATGGGCACCTGATGGAAAAAGAGCATGCGTCATTCGGGTTGGCGATGGCCGGGCAATTGAAACAACTTACCGGTATCGATCCATTTACCATCAACCAGGATGCATTGACGGAGCATTCGGCCCCCTTGTATGAACAACCGGAATACCAGCATATAAAAGCTGCCTGGCCAGCCATATTGATCGATGAAAAAGGAGAGCCCTACAATGGATACGGGGACGATAGATATTACGATATCCGGATGTTCCATCCACACAGCTCATTCACGCATGGAAGGCCATCCTGGTTGTACACGATGCTGCCAGGGAGAAAAGCGGTCAGGGTTCCAGTGAACAAACTGACGATCGGGTTCCCCGTTCTTGCCTTTGCCTGGCCAGAGAATGAAGATATCGAAACCGCCATTCCTGTGGACATCATGCTGCTGACGAGTGAGCAGGACAGTAAGGCCTTTGCGCTGAAAGCAGGAAGGTACAGGATCTTGCTGCGTAACCTTCAGGGTAAAGAACTGGATTGGCAGCAAATAGTGGAATGAGTGATCAGATGGCCGGCCATGCCCATTTCAGGAACGCAGGCATTGCCTTTGCCCAGGTTTCCACATTATGCTTTCCATCGGGCAACTGGAGATATTTCATATCCTTTCCTTCGAGATATCCTTTGTACAGCAATTCGCGCATACAATCGATCGTATCATCGATGGTATCGATAACACCGTTCTTGTTCCTGTCTTCCGTTTCATCTTTCTCCCCTACCTCAAAGAAGAACCTTTGGCCGGGATGATATACGCCTTCACGGATCTGGCGATGCATGAGACGGTCGCGGTTCTCATTGTAATCACGTTCTGTTTTATCTTTTATCCGCCACCAGAGCGATCCGGAGAATACGCCGGCTACGGAGAATACACGGGGATTGTTCCAAACCAGGTCCAGCGCGCTGAGCGCACCAAGCGAAAAACCCGCAAAAGCTTTTTCGCCCCGCACCATCATCGGGTAGCGGTAACAACAGTAAGGCAATAATTCTTCCAGGATGAATTGCTGGTATTGGGGAGCGTTGGCGCCGCGACCTTTGAAATCGACGGAACTGACCATTCCATATTCGTTCTTGCGATCTTCCCCGCAATGGATACCCACTACCATGAGCGGCCTGATGGCATTGGTAGCAAAGAGATCTGACAGGATCTTCTCCAGGCCGATCGCTTCCATATCCTGTCCATCGTTCAGGAACAGCACGGGCACGGATGCCTGGGCTGCGGGAACAGGAGGGAGATAAACATTGAGCTTAACCGTTCTTTCCAGGGCGTCCGATGGCAATGTAACCGTTTCAACCATCACCCCGATGCTTGTAGCTGTTTCCATAACCCGCCAAAAATAGGCATTCCGATTTGTTTTTATGGCCCGGTTCCGATAAATTTGGTTACCACTCTGCCCTCTATCAATTTTAAACCCAGCGCATATGAAAAAGATCGGGATACTCTTCGGAAAAGAAAGATCATTCCCCATGGCCTTTATCGAAGAGGTGAACAAACGGCAGGTGGACGATATCATAGCGGAACCCGTGCATATCGATAAAGTGATACAGGGCGCAGCCGATGAATACACCGTAATAGTGGACCGCATTTCCCAGGATGTTCCTTTCTACCGGGCCTTTCTCAAAGATGCCGCCATCTGCGGAACAGCCGTAATCAACAACCCGTTCTGGTGGAGCGCCGATGAGAAATTCTTCAACAACTGCCTGGCCGTGAAGATCGGGGTGCCGGTTCCCAAAACAGTGATCCTCCCCTCCCACGAGCTTCCACCCGATACCAGCAATGAAAGTTTCAGTAACCTGGCCTACCCTATGGACTGGAAGGGTATTTTCGAGTATGTGGGCTTTCCGGCTTATATGAAACCCTTTGCAGGTGGTGGCTGGAAGAATGTTTACAAATTGCACGATATGGAAGATTTCTTCCAGAAGCATAAGGAAACCGGTCAACTGGTAATGTTGCTGCAGGAAGAAATAATTTTTGAAGAGTATTACCGTTGTTATTGCATCGGAGGGAAATATGTAAGGATCATGGGATATGAACCAAGAAATCCGCATCATTTAAGATATACTCATAACTTTACTCCTTCGGCAGAAAGATTACAACAGATGGAAGACATCGTGCTTCGCCTCAATCAATTCCTCGGATATGACTTCAATACCGTTGAGCTGGCTGTGAGAGACGGTATCCCGTATGCGATCGACTTCTGCAATCCCGCACCGGATGCAGACCGCCCCAGTGTAGGTGAAGAGAATTTCAACTGGGTAGTGGAAACAGCCGCTACCTATGCCATCGAAAGAGCACTGATGCATCAGCCTCACAGGGATAATCTCACCTGGGGGGAATACCTGAAACGCAGTGTAACGAAACAGTTATTATCACATTAGCCATCATGTCAAATATTCCATACAACCAATTTACCCTTGGCATCGAAGAAGAGTACATGGTCATCGACCCTGTTACGCGCGAACTGAAGAGCCATGAACAGAAGATCGTAACAGAAGGGCAACGCGTGATCAAGGATAAAGTGAAAGCCGAGATGCACCAGGCCGTAGTAGAAGTAGGTACCGATATCTGCGCCAATGTGGATGAGGCCTATAAAGATGTGTCACAATTGCGCCAGACCATTGCCGGTATTGCCGGCGACCTGGGCTTTCATATCGGGGCCGCTGGCACCCACCCTTTCAGTCATTGGGAAAGCCAACTGATCACCGATCATGTTCGCTACAGTGAGATCGTGAACGAATTACAGGAAGCCGCCCGCAGCAACCTCATATTCGGGCTGCATGTGCATGTTGGCATGGAGAGCCGCGAAATGGCCAATCATATCGCCAATTCCACCCGCTACTTCCTGCCGCATATCTATGCCCTCAGCGTAAACTCACCCTTCTGGGAAGGCAGACAAACAGGCTACAAGAGCTTCCGCACAAGGGTGTTCGACAAATTCCCACGCACGGGCATACCCGAAACCTTCGATACCATCGAGGACTACGACAATTATATCAAACTGCTGGTAAAGACCAATTGTATCGACAATGCCAAGAAGATCTGGTGGGACCTCCGCGTGCACCCCTTCTTCAACACCGTAGAGTTCCGTATCTGCGATGTACCTATGACCGTGTCCGAGACCATCGCCATCGCCGCATTGTTCCAGGGTATCTGCGCCAAGATTTATAAATTGCGGATGCAGAACCTCAACTTCATCCAATACTCACGCTCACTTATCAACGAAAACAAATGGAGGGCCAGCCGCTATGGGCTCGATGGCCGCCTTATCGATTTCGGAAAAGAAGAAGAAGTGAACACACGCGTATTGCTCAATGAGCTGCTCGACTTCATCGATGATGTGGTAGACCCACTGGGTAGCCGCCACGCCGTGAACTATGTAGCCAAGATCATGGAAAACGGGACAGGCGCCGACAGGCAACTGGCCGTGTACGAGCAATCGAAGAACCTGGTGAGCGTAGTGGACTATATTCACTCCAATTTCTTAGCGGGCACCTGATACTCCTTTGATAAAGTTGATCACACCGTTCATGAACACCTGCTGATCATCCCACATGCTGAGATGGCTTCCATTGGGGCAATAGAGATATTGGCCCTTCTTCACCTGTGTGCTCATCCAGCGCATATGTTCCGGATCCATCGTATCGAATTTGGCGCCCACCGTCAGGGTAGGCACAGTGATCTTCGGCAGATCGGCCTTACGGTCCCATTTGGCGAGGATGCCGCCAATGCCAAACTCCGATGGTCCCTGCATATAGCTATATACCGGGCCATTCACATGCTTCATGGAACGGTTAACGGGCTCTGGCCATTCAGGCAGGCGGCAGAGATGTTTGGTGTAGTAATTGGTCATCAGTAATTCCATATAGCGCGGACTATCGGTCTTTTTTGCCGCTTCCAGTTCCTTGATCTCTTTCAACACTGTAGGATCCATCTGTTTAGCCAGTACAGAATCGGCATATTTCCCATAATCCGGACAGCTCGCCATCATATTGCAAATGATCAATCCCTTCAGGTGTTGCTGGTACTTCAAAGCGTATTCCATGGCCAGCAGCCCGCCCCATGAATTGCCCAGGAGGAAGAAATTATTACTATCGAGCTTCAATGCTTTGCGCACCTGCTCCACCTCATCCACAAAGCGATCGATGGCCCACAGGCTACTATCCGTTGGTTGATCGGAATAATAAGAGCCGAGTTGATCGTATTCGTAGAATTCTATTTTTTCTTTGGGGAAGAAACTTTCGAAAGCCTCCATGTACTCATGCGTCATGGCCGGGCCTCCATGCAGTAGCAATACTTTCATGGAAGGACTATTGCCGAAACGTTTTGTCCAGACCTTGAAATTCCCTTTCGGGGTTTGAATGGGGATCATTTTGATACCGGCGGTCTGCAATCCCGTATCGGTATTACTGAGATAATCGCATCCGGTACAACCGGGAGAAGCATCATTACAAGCCATGATGCCCAGGCCTATCATTGCGATCGACAAGACAGCAAGCATTTTTCCCATGATCAGTTGTTTTACCCAATTTACTCAATTGCCGTCGCTCCGGGAAAACAACTATTCAAAAAATCATTACTTTCAGTCAATATAACCGGGCGCATCCCGGCCGAAATCTCAAACCATATATATGAGAATAATCTATACCATTCCCTTATTCCTGCTTTTCAGTTGCGGCAGCTCCAAAGAGAAGGCCGACCTGCTGGTACACAACGCCACCATCTATACCGTGGACAGCAGTTTCAGCACAGCCGCCGCCATGGCCATCAAAGATGGCAAGGTCCTGGAAACCGGCAGCAACGAGGCATTGCTGGCCAAATACGAAGCTAAGGACACGCTGGATGCCGGCGGGAAATCCATCTATCCCGGTTTCATCGACGCACATGCCCATTTCTACAGCTATGGTCTCGGCCTCCAAACCGCCAATCTCACTGGTACGGACAGTTGGCAGGCCATCATCGATACCCTTCGTTCCTTCTCCCAATCCCATCCCGATGGCTGGCTGATCGGTCGCGGTTGGGATCAGAACGACTGGACAGAAAAGGAGTTCCCGGACAATGAAGCCCTCAATACTTTATTCCCCGACCGGCCCGTACTGCTATCCCGCATCGACGGTCATGCCGCTATCGCCAACAACAAAGCGCTTACCATGGCCGGTCTCAAACCCGGCGCCACCATCACGGGCGGAAGCATCGAAGTACACAACGGAAAGCTCACCGGCATCCTCGTTGACAATGCCATCGAGCTCGTGGGCAGTCTCATTCCATCCCCCTCCTCACAACAGGCCAAACAGGGCTTGCTGGATGCCCAACAACGCTGCTTCGCCATGGGCCTCACCACCATCGACGACTGCGGCCTTCATTACAGCATCACAGAGCTCATCGACAGCCTCCAAAAAAGCGGAGAGCTCAAAATGCGCCTCTACGTAATGCTCAGCGATGGCAAGCAGAACTTCGATTACCTCTTCGCCAAAGGCCCTATCAAAACAGATCGCCTTCATATCAACGGCTTCAAGGTATATGCCGATGGCGCACTCGGCTCCCGCGGCGCCTGCCTGCTCAAACCGTATAGCGACAAGCCCAACTGGAGCGGCTTCCTCCTCAGCGAGCCCGCCCACTTCGACTCCGTTGCCAAAATCCTCTACGACAAGAATTTCCAAATGTGCACCCATGCCATCGGCGACTCCGGCAACCGCACTATCCTCCACACCTATGCGAAATATCTCCAGGGAAAGAACGACCGCCGCTGGCGCATCGAACATGCCCAAGTGGTGAACAAGGAAGACTTCGCCCTCTTCGGCCAATACAGCATCATCCCCTCTGTTCAGCCCACCCACGCCACCAGCGATATGTACTGGGCCGAACAACGCCTCGGTCCCGAGAGGGTCCGCGGCGCTTACGCCTTCAACGACCTCCTCAAACAAAATGGCTGGATCCCCCTCGGCACCGATTTTCCCGTTGAAGACATCTCCCCTTTCAAAACCTTCTTTGCCGCCGTCATCCGCAAAGACGCCAAAGGCTGGCCCGCCAACGGCTACCAGACCGAGAATGCACTCACACGCGAAGCAGCTATTCGTGGCATGACCATCTGGGCAGCGAGATCCAATTTTGAAGAAAAGGAGAAAGGCAGCCTGGAGAAAGGGAAACTGGCGGATTTCATTTTGTTGAGTGATGATCTGATGAAGGCGGAGGAAGGGAATTTATTGAAAGTGAAAGTGGAGAGGACGTATGTGAATGGTGAAAAAGTATTTGGTCTCTGATTTTTATTATTGCGGGGTTGATGGGTATGAAAACCGGCTGCTGAAACGAACCAACGCTTTTGTAGGGTTATTGGGCTTTTGTAGGGAAAGATGGGACTGTAGTGCTAAGCCGGGCTTCTTCGCTTACGTTTCAAAGGCCGTTGTTTTCATACCCATCAACCGCTATCTCCATGAATGTGCAGCAAATGATCTCCCAGAACTTTCCCATTTTCTCACGGCTGGGGAGAGGGAAGAGGGGGTACGGTCACATTATTCATTATTATTATCGAACTCCATCGCAAATAAAATAAAAGTTCTCTGATTATCTTACCATTGAATTGATGATAAATTGAACGGACTCATTTTTTACGCTCACAAAAACTATCAATCATATTACTTCTCTAATTTCTTTTCATAGTACTTCCTCCATTGGGCACTGGGCATATTTCAACAACGACTACGACAACAACAACATCAATTCCAAACTTATCCCATTCAATAAGCACTCTCGTTTTCTTACCCCATCCTCCCCCACCCAACGAGGCATTACTAAGCAAACAGATAGTAGAAAATTGTCTCTGAAAAAATATCGGGTATAAGTTGTTACACATTCGGGGATGTGCGGAATGGGGTATATCGAAGGGGGCCTTCGAAATATAAGCGAAGAAGTTGAATAGAATTACCAAACCCTCATCTCTCCTACCCCAGCTCAAAATATATCCTCCCGCGGCGGTATATTTTACAGCCCCCATCGATATACCCCATTCAGCACTACAGCCCAATAACCAACCTCATCTGATCACTTTTCTCCAGAGACATTTTCTACTATCTGTTTCCGTTGTAATGCCGAGCCCCAATATTCTCGCAACAAGCGCGTAGACATGAACATTCTGGAAGGTTTTGATCGTTTTACCTGATTTGATCTGTGGTCCCCAGGCAAAGAAACTGGCATGCATCTCCTTGAACTGATAAGGATCATAGCCATGCCTGCCGGGTATCACACGACGGTTTCCCCAGGAGAATATCCTGGGATAGCGGGGAATGATGAGGATATCTCCGAGACGTCCATACCGGTCATTCTTTGTATTGTATTTCCAGCGGCGGGGAGTGGAAGAAGTAAGATAGACATCATAGCCGTTGGCATTGGCTTTGAGCTCTTCGTACTGCGAGCGGATCTCTTGTTCATTGTGGGATTTGGAATAGATATGAATGGTCATATCAGCTACGGTGACCCAGAATTTGGTGGTATCCACGGTAGGCGGTTTGAGCGTATTGACGGTATCCACGCTGGCCATGCCGTGGTCGGAAACGAAGATGATATTGACGGGAAGTTTGGAAGCATCGATGATGGACTGGAGCTCGCCGATACTTTTGTCGATAAGTTGAACGGCTTCTTCCGCTTCGGGGGAATCGGGGCCATGCTCATGTGCTTCGTGGTCCACTTCGGGGAAATAGAAAGTGATGAGATGCGGGCGTTTGTCGTCGGGGAGATCGAGCCAGTTCTTCACTGCCGCCAGTCGCTCCCTGATGGCGATCTCCTTCCCATAGTGATACCAGTAAGTGGGTCGGATGCCCTGTACCGGTGCTTCGGAGCCTACCCAGTAGAAGCTGGCAGCTAACATTTTTTGTTTTTCCGCCAGTACCCATAGCGGCTCACCGCCATACCAGGCGCTGTCGTTCACCTCTTTGGAGCTGATACTGTACCGGCGCTGAAGTTTGGGGTCCAAAAAAGTATTGTCGACCAATCCATGATGTGCGGGATACATTCCCGTTGCCAGCGTATAATGATTGGGGAAAGTGAGCGAAGGGAAGGCGGGGATCATGCTATTGGCGCGAACACCGCCACTGCTCAGCCTTTTCAGGTTGAGGGCATTGAACTTTTCGATATAGTCGTAACGGAAACCATCAGCCGATATCAGGATCACGTAGGGCTTATCGTATTGGGCCGGGCTATTGACGCGGCCAGGCATCACCTGTTGCGCAGTGTCCTGTTTGTTCTGAGCATGCAGGTTGATGAACAGTAGCAGCAATAAGGCGCTGCCCCACCCTTTCAGATAATTTCCCATGTTTCTTGTTTTTCGATAATCAAATATTCAAAAAAATGAGCTCGTACAGTTGCAGGGACCCGCAAAACCAAAAAAATAATATCCCGGACGGCGGAGGATCTGTTTGAAGCGACCATTCATATACCCTGAAAATCCATTAGATTTGATGATACATTAGCCCGAATATGAAAAAATTACTTACATCATTAAGTCTACTGATCATTTTGGCATCCTTTACCACCTTCCGTAATCCCGAACGCATCATTTTCTTTGGAGACAGTATCACACAGGCCGGCGTAAACCCCAAAGGGTATATCACCATGCTCAGGGATATGGTGAGATCGAAAGGTCTCGAGAGCCAATATGAACTGATCGGAGCAGGCATTGGCGGCAATAAAGTGTACGATCTCTATCTCAGGATGGAAGACGATGTACTGGCCAAAAACCCTTCTACGGTGGTGATCTGGATCGGGGTGAACGATGTCTGGCATAAGCGCAGCAGCGGTACCGGCACCGATGCCGATAAATTCGAGCGCTTCTACAATGCCATCATCAAAAAGCTGAAGGACAAAAATATAAAAGTTTTGGTGTGCACTCCTGCAGTGATCGGCGAGAAAACCGATCAATCCAATGAGCTGGATGGCGATCTCAATAAATATTCAGCCATCATCCGCCAGATCGCAGCCAATAATCACTGCGAGCTCATCGATCTGAGAAAGGCTTTCCTGGATTATAATCTCGTTAATAATAAGAATAACGAGGAAAAAGGCATTCTCACCACGGATCGTGTGCACCTCAACGATGCAGGCAACAAACTGGTTGCCGAAGAAATGTATAAGCACTTAATTAAATAAGGACCAATTACTTAACAGGCAGGCCGGGTTTTGTTCCAACAACAATCCCGGACCTGCTTTGTTATTATTAAGAAGTAGCAACAGATCCGCGATGGCTGTTCCGGATATTGCCGGTACCCGCAGCGGGTTTATACGACCATTAAAAAAATGTATGTTTGCAGCCATGTACAGGAGCGATAACAAACAAATCCGCATAGCCATCCTCGACCTTTATGAAGGTCAGGCTAACGAGGGTATGCGTTGTATCCGTGAGATCCTGCAACAGTATGGCAGCTCACATCAACTGGAATTGGTTTGGGACGAATTTGAAGTGCGTAAGCTGCAACAACTCCCCGATCTTTCTTATGACCTGTATATTTCCAGCGGCGGCCCCGGCTCTCCGGTAGACAGTGAGGGCACCGATTGGGAGAACAAATATTTCAACTGGATCGGCAGCGTGGTGGAATACAATAACCGGCCAGGCAACCAGCCCAAGAAGCATGTGCTCTTCATCTGTCATTCCTTCCAGTTGGCTTGCCGCTATTTCAAAGTAGCGGAAGTAAAAAGAAGGAGATCCACCGCCTTTGGCGTATTCCCGGTACATATGTTGGATGAAGGCCACTCGGAGCCGCTTTTCGCGGATCTGCAGGATCCTTTCTATGCCGTGGACAGCCGTGATTTCCAGGTGATACAACCCGATCATCAGCGCATCCGTGAGCTCGGCGGAGCCATCCTCGCCATCGAGAAAGAAAGGCCGCATGTTCCCCTGGAACGCGCCATCATGGCCTTCCGCTTCACGCCGTATATGGTGGGTACGCAGTTCCATCCTGAGGCCGATGCCGCGGGCATGACCATGTACCTGTTGCGGGAAGATAAAAAACAGACCGTCATCAGCAACCATGGCGAAGCCAAATGGAGCTCCATGATCGAACAACTCAATGATCCCGACAAGATCAGGTATACCTATGCGCATGTGCTTCCCAACTTCCTGCATCTCGCTACGGAAGAACTGGTAAGCATCCCCGCATGATCCTGGTGCCGCCATCGCTGGCCTCCCGGCGAGTGATCCGTATTTGTTCTCCTCCGGCGAACACCGTAACTTTCCTGTAAATTCCAGACCATGGTGCCCAGCCTTCGCAAGTCCTACAACAATGCGTTTACCCCGGAACGTTATCAGCAATTCCTGAAAGATCTCGATAGCGGCTTTCCCGGCGCCATCGAATTCCGCGTGGCAGAAACACCGGTATTCGTAGACAAAGGGTTTACCTCCAAAATGATCGACGCCTGCGAGAATATCGTGGACCTGATCCTCGATCCCGCCTTCAAAGAGCTGACGGAGCGCGCCATCCCCGATGCAGAGCGGGTCCCCAACGAGACCGGTCATCCTCATATGATCGCTTTCGATTTCGGTGTATGCATAGGAAAGGACGGACAGCCGGAACCACAGTTGATCGAATTGCAGGGCTTCCCTTCACTTTATGGTTTCCAGGTGTATATGTCGGAGAAATTCAGGAACAATTTCGATATACCTTCCCACTATGCTCCTTTCCTCAATGGACATACGAAGGAATCCTATATCCGCGACTTGAAAGAAGTGATCCTTGGCGATACGCCTGCCGAAAATGTGATCTTGCTGGAGATCAAACCCGACGAACAAAAAACAAGGATCGATTTCTATTGCACCCGCCAATACCTGGGCATAGAGCCTGTCTGCATTACAAAACTGATACAGGAAGGCCGTGAGCTGTACTATATGAAGGATGGCGTCAAAACACGTGTGTTGCGGATATACAATCGGGTTATCTTTGACGACCTCAATGCACAAAAGGAAAACCTGGGATCATTCCTGGATATCACGCAGGACCTGGATGTGGAATGGATCACCCACCCTAACTGGTTTTACCGGATCAGCAAATTCACACTGCCCTTCATTCAGCACCCGTATGTTCCGGAAAGCTTTTTCCTGAACGAGCTTAAACAATTACCGGGGAACCTGGGTGATTATGTACTGAAACCTTTATTTTCTTTTGCCGGACAGGGAGTGGTGATAGACGTTACACAGGAAGATATCGATGCGGTGAAGGACCCGGAGAACTGGATATTGCAGAAGAAAGTGCCCTATGCCGATATCGTTGACACGCCTGATATTCCTGCCAAGGTAGAGATCAGGATCATGTATCTCTGGAAAGATGGCTGGGAGCGGCCCAGGCCTGCCATCAACCTGGCCAGGCTCAGTAAGGGAAAGATGATCGGTGTGCGGTATAACAAAGACAAAGAGTGGGTCGGCGGCACCGTAGCATTCATCGAAGAGGGTAAATAAAAAAGTCGCCCGCAAAAGCAGGCGACGGATGTATAGCAAATTCGCATTACTTGCCTGTCCACCAATCCGGGCGCTGATCTTCATCTTTCTTCCTCGTGATGAAATTGATGTTCACCACAAAGTGATCGATCTTGTACAGCATTTCCAGTTCCACTTTGAATAATTTGAAACGGTCGTCTGCCGTTTGGATCTTGAGCAGGCTCACCACAAAATCCTTTTCTTCAGCGGGCTCATCCAATTCTCCGTCGAGATAGTAAACGGAACCGTCCACCATCCTCAACTTACAACCTTTGAGTTGCCTGAATAATCGTTGGTACTCTTTGGCGGCTGCTTCATATTCTTCTGTTTTGTACATGAAGCATTGATAGCTCGCTGTAGTATCCAATGCAGAATGATAATATGCGATCACACAGTTCTCTGCCCCCGGCAAATTCACAGTGGGCGTGTATTGCCAGAGCTCGCCTTCCTGCAGTACCAACTCTCCGGTAAGATGCTTGTAATTGTAAGGGAAATCCCCAAGGATCATTTCCACTGCTTTTCCGAAACCCGGATTGGCAGGATCTTTTTTGAAAAGATTCAATTGCGCATGTACGGTCACGATAGCCATCATGGCTACCAACAGGGTAGAGATTTTTTTCATTGGGTTAGATTTACCGCACAAGTATACGGTAAATCCCTTTTTTATTCACAAGATATCCACGATTATTTATCACCGTTAGTAATAGTCCATCGTAATCCTACGAACCCACGTATCCCCTGGTTGGGTGCATATACGTAATTGGGGTCGAAACTGAGCAAATAAGGGTTGGGATCGCCATTGGGACCGGGGTCTTTGATGGCTCCCGAAACATTGTCCCTCACCACCAGTTTATCGAAGGGATCATGTGAGCGGGCGATCAGAAAAGGATTGTTTTTTGCCGGCGTCCAGTTGAGCAGGTTCTTGACGCCGCCATACAATTCCATCCCATATTTCAGTTTTTTCGTTACCTGAATATTTTGAATGCTCCATACCGGCGACTCCGGTTTGCGGGGATCCAGTTTGCTGATGAGAGGCAGCAACATCGGGCCATAGATATTGCCGGTATAGTCGATGGACCAGCCCCCTTTCTTGAAAGAGTACGACAAAGACCAGTTACCGCTCCATTTCTCTGTAAGTAATTGCCTGCTGGTCTGTTTCTTTCCCGAGCTATCCCAGGCTCTGATGTTCACATCCATGAAAGTAGTGCCAATGGTAGCTTTCATGCCATTCGTAAATCCCATATCCATGTTCACACTGATACCCTTCGATACCGAATAGCCATCCAGGTTATCATAGATGATCTTATCCGGGTCTGTCAGATAATCCGGGATGATGCGGTTGGTAAAATGCGTGTACCAGGCAGAGGCATCTATCGTTGCCCAATAAGCGCTGGTATAGATCTTCTTTACATAATTGAGGTTCACATTGTAGCTGCGCTCTGGTTTCAGTTCATCCCTGATCTCGACCACCCTGGCGCCTGTAAGTGCGGCATGATCCTCCGTGAAAAGGTTCACCACCCTGAATCCCGTACCGGCATTGATCCTCAGGATATCATTCGCCGAAACGCTCCATTTCCAGGCCAGCCTTGGCGTTATGATATTCCCATGCACCGGGTGATGATCCCACCGGATACCTGCCAAAAGTTTATGATCATTACCGATAGACAATTCATCCTGTAAAAATATACCGGGCAGTGGTGTTCTGTCGGGCTTATTCTTCATGGAGAGTGTATCCATGGTGGCCGTGGTATTATCATCATAATCCGTATATCTGAATACAGCGCCTGCGAGCAGATCATGATTGCCGAGGGTTTTGTCCCAGGTCAATTGCCCGAACGCCACCTGTTGTTCCGCATTGAAGATCGTATTGCCATAGGCCGATCTTTGCACATGTGAGTTGTACGACCAGGAGAACATCAGTTTTTCACTTACTGGTAACTGGTAGTTCCCGATCAGTTCGAACCTGGAAGTATAGATACTTTCCCCGTACAGGCTATCGCCTCCCCTGAACTGCTTGTTCCACCGCAAATCCCCACCCCATCTATCCTCATACACATACCTCGCTGCCAGGCTTGCCTGCCTGTTGTATCCCCTTTCAAAACTGAGCTTATTGAAAACCGCGATCCTGTTTTGCAGGGTCACATCGGTGAACATATCGTCATTCCTGTCTACCCTGTTATTGAAATTGAAATAGTTCAGGCCCATCAGTCCTGTAACCTTTTTCAGCGGCTTATACTTCACGCCCAGGTCTGCATTGTATTCCTTCCAGGAGGTGGCCATCAGGTCTACCGATACCAGGGGCGCCTTCAATGGGTTCTTCGTGATCACGTTGATAAGGCCTCCTATCGCTTCGGAGCCGTACAGCGATGATGCCGGGCCTTTCACTACTTCGATCCTTTCCACGAGTGAATTGGGGATACCGCTCAATCCATACACAGATCCGAGACTGCTCACGATGGGCATTCCATCAATGAGCACCATGGTATAGGGCCCTTCGAGCCCGTTGATATGGATATCACCTGTATTGCAGACATTGCAGTTCAGTTGTGGGCGAACACCATTCACTTGTTGCAAGGCATCGAAAATACTGGGCGTAGGATTCCTCCTGAAGAACTGTGGGGTATACACTTCCACCGGCACCGGGCTGGCTGTTTTCTGTACTGCTTTCATAGTTCCTGTCACTACTACATCCGTCAACGCCTGGGAAGAGGCCTGCAACAATACAACAAGGTGTCCACCCAAATATTCAACAGTATCTGTCCGATACCCGATCCTCGAAACAACCAGTAAGCAACTATCAACCGCCATTTGAAGATTGATCATGAACCTGCCATCATTCCCTGCCAGTACTTTTTTCCCATGGCAGGCGATCACAGCGCCTGGCAGGGTCTCTCCCGATGAGTTGTCTTTCACTATTCCCGAAATGCTTTTGAACTGTCCCTTCGACTGGTAGCAGACCATTACCAGGATCATCAAACCTATCAACTTTTTCATGCGGTTAATTT
>JAGIAP010000017.1:32880-33419 GCA_017744805.1 Chitinophagaceae bacterium
AAAGTCCTATTTGTCCAAAAGAGTAATGGTACAGGCGGCGAAAAGCGGAAAGTCAGAAGTAAAAGCCTGGAAGTATGAGGGCGAAGAAACGGGGAAAGAATAGAGGAAATAAAGAATTGAGGATTTGATGGAAAATGGAAACGTATAAAAAAGGAAAAGGAGGAAAGAAAAAATGAATAACCCGATAAAAGAGTAAAATAACGTTCAAAAGAAAAGAACCAGCCTTCCGGCTGGTCCAAAAATCAGACTACAAAACAGGCTACAAACCAATTCAATTCATTCACCGCAAGCAGGGTTTCAATCTTTGATTTTCATCAGGATTGATGCACTCTCAGGTTCATGCCTCGAGTGATAAAATAATGGAGGCCTTGGAAACGTAAGCGAAAAAGTTCAATAGGATTACATCAGTCCCATCTCTCCTATCTCAGGCCCAATTCATATTCTCCCGCGGCGGTTCGTTTCCCAGCCTACATTATTTTATCCCGAGAGGCTTTTAATTCCGAGAGGCGAAGAGAGAAGGGCTCACCCGTATAAACACC
>JAGIAP010000180.1 GCA_017744805.1 Chitinophagaceae bacterium
CATCATTGGTGGTGGCGGTGGCGTTGGCTCCATCACCATTCAACTGGCAAAAAAGGTAGCAGGGCTCACCGTGATCACCACGGCGAGCCGCCCTGAAACCATCGCCTGGGCTAAACAACAGGGCGCCGATCATGTGGTGAACCATAAAGACCTGGTGAATGAGGTCCGAAAAGCTGGTTTCCATCAGGTGGATATCATCATCGACCTGGTGGATACGAACAGTTATTGGGATGCGATGGCAGAACTGATCAAACCACAGGGAAGGATCGCTTCCATTACAGGTTCTCAGGCCCCCATTGTGTTGTTGAAATTGAAAACAAAAAGTGTCGCGTTCTTTTGGGAGTCTATGTTCACACGCTCTACCTTCCAGACGGAAGACATGATTGAACAACATCATATTCTCAACAAAATTGCTGAACAACTCGAAAAAGGAACCCTGAAAACCACGCTGCATGAGACCTGGCAGGGATTGAGCGCAGACAATATCAAGAAAGCACATCAACAACTGGAGAGCGGGAAAACGATTGGTAAGTTGGTGATCAGGTTATAACGTTACAGGGATTCTTTGAATAGCGCCAGGTCCCTGATCTGGCGCTATTTTATTTTGGACACGAGAAGACGGGTTCCCGGTAATGGTTTTTCTTCATGCCCAACCGGCTTGAGCAAGTACTGGAATACATTCCTGGCCTCTTCTGCCTCCCTTTTCTTATAGCCCTCAAAACTACTGGTAGTGAAAAGATACATTTCCATTATCCAGGATCTTCCCTCTTCATCTGTCAGCTTCAACGGTGTATCGAGCTTTCCAGGAGGGCATTCCAGGAAGGCAACAATTGTTCCTTCATGCAGCTTGAAAGCATTTTCCACAATTACGTAGCGATCCCATATCTCCATCTTTGCTGCTATTTTTTATCTATTTTTACAAAAACCCATTACGTGGGTACCATCCATAACTCATATGCCTTCTATACCAACGATCAATTGCAACGACTACTGGAAGCGCTTACCATTCTGAGTGGCAATAACTCAGGTAAGCCCATGATCCTTACCAATGAAATGATGCAGAGCAATCTCGATCTGTTTGTAAAGTCGGTCATCGAAGGAAAATACATCATTGCTAAGCAATGATTGGTCACCGCCTGCAAGATCTTTCATTTTATCATTTTTCTATTTCCAGCCCAAATGCATCATTGAGCTTGAGCTTACCTTCGGTCTCAGGATCAGTTTCGGATATTTTCCATCCTTTCATTTTTCCTGTTTTCCCTTTTGCCAGCAGGTCGGCGATCTGTTTGTCGGTGAGTTTCTTTCCGAACACTTCAAATGGCAGCTTGAATCCACACACCTTGAAATTGGCGCAGCCATAAGCGGTATTTCCTTTCTTCAGCGGGTGTGCTTTGCATTTGGGGCATTGCAGCTCTTCTATCACTACGGCTTTCTTCGGTTCTTTGGGCTTTGCAGTTTTTTTCGCTTTTTCTTCTTTCTCTTCTTCTTTTTTGGCCGGTTGTTCCGGCGCAATGGTGATCACCCGGTAATTGGCCGTTTTCACTTCAAGCGTAAGATCGATCACCATTTGGATCAGTTCCTGTTTGAAGGTTTCCATAGCGTACTCGCCTTTCTCGATCATCCGTAGTTTGCGCTCCCAGATACCCGTGAGCTCGGGGCTTTTCAGGAGCTCCGTCCGGATAGTATCGATGAGGTCGATGCCGGTTTGCGTGGCGTAGATATTCTTCTTTTTCTTCTCGATATATTTTCTGCGAAAGAGGGTCTCGATGATATTGGCGCGGGTAGAAGGGCGGCCAATTCCGTTATCTTTCAACAGTTCGCGCATCTCCTCATCATCCACTTGCTTGCCGGCCGTTTCCATGGCTCGAAGCAAACTGGCTTCAGTAAAGGCTTTTGGAGGAGTTGTTTTTCCCTGGTGGATCCTGGGTGTATGCGGGCCTGTTTCGCCTGCCACAAATACCGGCAATATCTTTTCTTCCTCCTCTCCTTCTTTTTTAGGTGTGGCGTCGTTGGCATACACTTCTTTCCACCCTGGTTCCAGTATCTGTTTACCAGTCACTTTGAAAGGCACCTGTCCTACTTTTCCGAGCACGGTGGTATTGGCGATCTTACATTCAGGATAAAAGGCCGCGATGAATCTTCTGGCTACCAGATCATACACACGCTTCTCTTCCTGTCCGAGATTGGATGGGAAAATGCCTGTGGGGATGATGGCATGGTGGTCAGTGACTTTATTGTCATCGAACACGGTTTTCAACTTGGGGATCGGATTGGCCAGGATGGGCGCCGTGAGATTTGCATAGGGCGTCATATCCCGCATGATGCCTTCGATCTTCGGATGCAGGTCTTCTGAGAGGTAGGTGGTGTCTACGCGGGGATAGGTGACCAGTTTTTTCTCGTAAAGGTTTTGGATATATTTCAGCGTATCGTCTGCGGAGTACGCATATTTCTTGTTGGCTTCCACCTGCAGGGCGGTAAGGTCGAAGAGTCGGGGATTGCCTTCTTTCCCATCTTTTTTCTCGAAAGAAGTGATCTCGAAGGGATGTTCTTTCAGGTAGGCCAGTCCTTTTTCGGCCCTGTCCTTCACTTTGATCCGATCGATGGTGGCCGTGAATTCGGTATCGCGGTAAATAGTTTTCAGTTCCCAGTACTCTTCGGAAACGAAGGCATTGATCTCTTTTTGTCTGGCCACGATCATCGCCAGGGTTGGGGTTTGCACCCTGCCGATACTGAGTACAGTTTTCCCCTGGGCAAATTTCTTGGTGAAGAGGCGGGTGGCATTCATGCCCAGAAGCCAGTCGCCGATGGCCCTGGCGCTGCCTGCCGCATACAGGTTCTCATATTGGCTGGCATCTTTGAGTTTCTGGAACCCTTCCCGGATGGCGTCTTCGGTGAGAGAGGATATCCATAACCGTTTGACGGGCTTATTGCATTGTGCTTTGAGCAGTACCCATCGCTGGATCAGTTCTCCTTCCTGGCCGGCATCACCACAGTTGATCACTTCGTCGCATTGCTGTACCAGGGATTCAATTACTTTGAATTGTTTTTCTACCCCGTTATTGTTGATGAGCTTGATACCGAAATTGGAGGGGATCATGGGAAGATCTTCCAATCGCCAGAATTTCCATTGTTCTGTATAGTCATGCGGCTCCTTGAGGGTACAGAAATGACCGAATGTCCAGGTCACCTGGTATCCGTTCCCTTCAAAATATCCATCCCTGCGCTGCTTAGCGCCGATGATCTCTGCAATGTCCCTGGCCACGCTGGGCTTCTCTGCAATGCAAACCTTCATAATGATTGAAAGAAAGCAAATTTCGTAATTTCAGGGCAAGACCCGTAATTTTTATTGCTTACCTTTTCTGAACATAATCCATGAAAACATGCATAGCCGGAAACACAAATACACAACAGACGTATTATTGATAGGGGCAGGGATCATGAGCAGTACCCTCGCCATGTTATTGAAAGAACTGGATCCCACACTGCAGATCACTATTCACGAAGTGCTCAGCGGCCCTGCCCAGGAAAGTTCCAATGCCTGGAACAATGCAGGCACGGGCCATGCAGCGCTTTGCGAGCTCAACTATACACCTGAAGAGCCCAACGGCTCCATCGATATCAGCAAAGCCCTCGAAGTAAATACAGCATTCGATATTTCCAGACAATACTGGGCTTACCTGGTAAAGAAAGGCATCATCACTGATCCGCAAAGTTTCATTCATGCAGTGCCACATCTTAGTTTTGTAAGAGGTGAAGAAGATATCGCCTATCTCAAAAAGAGATATGAAGCACTTACAGCGAACCCCTTGTACAAGGATATGCAGTATACTGAAGACAGGGATCTCCTGCATGAATGGATGCCGTTGATGATGGAAGGGAGGGCTGACGACGATAAAGTGGCCGCCACCAGAATGCATACCGGCACAGATGTGGACTTTGGTAGCCTCACCAATCTTTATATCGCTCACCTGCAAAAAACTGAAGGGGTTTCTATCCACTACAATAGCCGCGTTGTAGACCTTGACCGGGAAGGCGACCTATGGGAAGCAGAGATCAAAGATGAGCTCAATGATGAGCATTATTATGTCCTGGCGAAATTCGTTTTCATTGGTGCAGGCGGAGGTGCGTTACCGTTATTGCAAAAATCGGATATCCCTGAAGGTAGGGGATATGCAGGATTTCCGGTAAGCGGTATCTGGTTGAGAACAGACAACCCCGCCATCACGGCAAAGCACCATGCCAAAGTATATGGCAAAGCCGGCGAAGGCTCTCCTCCCATGTCTGTTCCGCATTTGGATACGAGGCATATAGACGGAAAAGTATCCTTATTGTTCGGCCCATACGCCGGGTTCTCTACAAAATTCCTGAAACACGGCTCCTATCTCGATCTGTTCTCCTCCATCGATCTGCATAATATCTTACCGATGCTGGCAGTGGGAAGGGATAACTGGTCGCTGGAAAAATACCTGATCGGCCAATTACTTGAATCCGATCAGAAACGTTTCGATGCATTGCAGGAATTCTATCCGCTGGCACAGGAAGCAGACTGGCGGCTGGAGCAAGCGGGCCAACGTGTTCAGATCATCAGGAAAGATGAAGAGCACGGAGGTGTATTGAAGTTCGGCACCGAGATCATCAGTGCAGCAGACCGTTCCCTTGCCGCATTACTGGGCGCTTCCCCGGGCGCATCCACTGCCGTAGCCATCATGCTGGAAGTACTGGAAACCTGTTTTCCTGAAAAACTGCAAAACGGCTGGAGGCAACAACTGAAATCAATGATCCCTTCATATGGGATATCCCTTCAGCAACAAACAGATCTTTGTTTGCAATTGAGAGAAGAAACGAAGGCTGTATTGAAATTATAATCATGCAACAATGAAATCCCAGATTGACCCGGACATACTTGAAAAATGGTTACAAGGCTGGTCTTTGTCGAGAGAATTCCCACCACCTGTAAAATACAGATCAGGGTTCAAGGTCGAAGTAGGGCAACCTACGCAAAAGGCACGTTATGTTTTTCCTGCGCTTACTGCAGACCTGATCAAACTATCCGGAACTATCGATACACCATGGGTATTCCTGAAAGCATGTGCCCCACCGAAAGAGCTCATGAAAGCGTTCCCATCCAAATGGATCCTTCAACCACAAGGTTATTTCATGACCTGCTTTCATCCAATGAATTTCCGGCAAGGTAGATTACAAAGTCATTATCATTTCGAACTTAAACAATACAATTCCACTTTTCTCATAACCATTGTCAGTGATAAAGGAGAACTGGCATCATCAGGAAGGGTTGTACTGGTAGATGACCTGGCTGTTTTCGATAGGATCTCAACAACTATCGATCATCAACGAAAAGGCCTTGCTACGCAATTGATGAAAGAGCTTGAAAAGATCGCATTATCCAATGGGATCACTAAGAATATTTTAGTGGCTACAGATGAGGGAAGGCAGTTGTATCAAAGCCTGGGATGGGATCCGTATAGCTACTATAGCTCTGTTGTAATACCCCTTAAGGATTGAAGTTTCAGCCCGCCCAAGAAGAATAGCTCGTTATTTTTTCTTACATTCAATATTGAAAGAAGTCTGATTGTACATACGATTTCGCCCTGATCTTTTTTAAACATCAAAAGATCAATATGTATAAGCTTCCTCCATTAACCAGAAAATTCTGGCAATTCTTCAGTGCTACTACTATTACTTTATTCTCTTTTGGATGCAAAGATCAGAATAGAAAAGCCAGTGCTGGTGAAATATTCTTCAATGGCGATATCCTTACCATGGCAGGCGATAGCGCCCATTATGCAAAAGCGTTGGTGGTTGACGACGGCAAAATAGTTTTTACCGGAAGCCAAGCCGAGGCAATGACGTTTAAAGGTGACTCCACCAAACTTACTGACCTGAATGGACAAACGCTAATGCCCGCATTCCTCGATGCGCATGGACATATTACACAATATGCATCCTTTTCGCAGGCAGCCGACCTGATGCCTGCACCATATGGTAAAGTGATGTCGATCCCTGATCTGCAACAAGCCCTCAGGGATTATATTTCCGCCAACAAAATCCCTCCAGGCACTCCAGTGATCGGCAATGGATACGATGATGCCATCATGAAAGAGCATCGTCATCCAACAGCGCAAGAGCTGGATGCAGTGACTACCGATCATCCTTTGTATGTATTGCATACCTCGGGGCATATGGGCGTTGCCAACTCTTTACTGATGAAAGATATGGGCATTAGTTATAGTACGCCCAATCCTACCGGGGGCATTATTGGGAAGAATGAGAGCAGCAAGCAGTTGACAGGAAAAATGGAAGAGAATGCCAATATCAATGCCTTGCTTTTTCTGATCGGCAAAATGCCTCCGGTCCCGATAGAGGAGACTTACAAAACGATACTGGCCGCCGAAAAAGAATGGTTTGCCAATGGCCAGACCACCATCTGCGATGGGCGTGCAGTGCCTTCCAATATCAGCCTGCTCATGGCTGCCAATCAAAAAGGAATATTGAAAGGGGACTATATCATATTGCCGGACTACGATACCAACGCGGATAGTTTGGATATGCTGAAAAAATATTATCGAAAATACGAAGGGCATGTAAAGATCGGGGCCATCAAAATGACCTTCGATGGTTCGCCCCAGGGCAAATCAGCCTGGCTCACGCAGCCCTACCTGGTCCCTCCAGATGGCGAAAAGCCCGGCTTTAAAGGACATCCGATCTATTCGCATGAAGCTGCGTATAATGGGTTGAAGAATATTTTCAAACATGGCATGCAAGCACATATCCATTGTAATGGTGATGCAGCCATCGATGAAGGTCTATCTCTTATGGACACCCTGAAAAAAGAGGGTCTGCTAACAAAAGAAATGCGTTGCGTGCTCGTACATAGCCAGGTCTGCCGGCCAGACCAGGTGAAGAGATTCAAAGAGATCGGCATCATGCCCAGTTGGTTCCCTACACATTGTTATTTATGGGGCGACTGGCATCTCAATAGCGTACTGGGCAAGGAGAGGGCTTTTCATATCAGTCCACTGAAGCAAGGGCTGGATGAGGGCATCCGATTCACTATCCACCATGACGCACCCGTTACACCGCCTGATCTGTTGACGGCTGTTTATGCTGCTGTCAATCGCAGGACCAGGTCTGGACTGATCCTTGGGCCTGATCAAAGAATAAGCCCCTATGAGGCACTCAAAGCCATTACCATCAATGCTGCCTGGCAATGGGGAGAAGAAGGTACCAAAGGAACGCTGGAAAAAGGAAAGATCGCAGACCTGGTGATCCTGGATAAGGATCCTTTAAAAATTGATCCACTGACTATTAAGGATATACGTGTAATGGCTACTTACAAGAATGGAATGCAAGTGTATAAAAGATAGTTGACCTCCATTTAGCCATTGAAAAGTTCCTGATAGCCTTTTATGAAAACTTCGCTGTTTTCTGTCTTAGTATGAAATCAATAGCATGCTAAAAAGAATTGTCAGCACTTTTTCCTTTTGGCTACCGGTATCATTATTATCAGCTCAAACCCGGCCACTGCCTGTTATTGACATGCACCTGCATGCCGAACATATCAAAAAGGGAGCTGCTCCTTTATGCATTGGCGCTCCATTCCGGGACCTGGGCATCCATGATCCGAAGAATGACTACAGAGAGGTTTTCCAGGATGCCCTAACAACAAATGCCTGGGCCGACCATTCCCTCTGTTCACCAGGCTCGAGCGACTCATTGAGAATACTCACCATCATCGCCATGAGGAAAAACAATGTTTATGGCGTAACCAGTGGTGATATAGAAACCGTAAGAAACTGGAAGAAAGAAGCGCCGGACCGCGTCATTCCCAGCGTTTACTGGGATTTCAATAGTGCATTGAACAGAGGTCTGACGGTAGATTCGCTCGAAAAGATCTTCCAATCAGGAGAATTCAAAGTTTTTGGAGAGATCAGTATTCAATACGAAGGCTATGCTGCCAGTGATTCCGCTTTCGATCCATATCTTTCGATGGCTGAAAGATTGGATATCCCCGTGGGTATTCATATTGGTTGCGGGCCTCCCGGAGCGCCTTATCTCAATACCAGGAATTACCGCGCCAAATTACATAGCCCATTCGTATTGGAAGAAGCATTGATCCGTCATCCCAGGTTACGAGTATACGCGATGCATGCAGGCTGGCCAATGCTGGATGATATGATTGCGATGTTGTATACTCACCCTCAGTTGTATGTAGACCTGGCGGGTATTTGTTTTATGATCCCTAAAAATGAGCTCTATTTTTATCTCCATCGTTTGGTCAATGCAGGCTTTGGCAAGCGCATCATGTTCGGATCAGACAATATGATCTGGCCCGGAGCTATTGAAGCAGGTATTCAGCGTATCACTGAGGCAGACTTTCTCACCAACGATCAAAAAAGAGATATCCTTTTCAACAATGCTGCAAGATTCTTACGACTGACGGAGGAACAGATCAAACAGATGCCATGATCAATCTATCTTCACAAATTTTTCTACCGGGGGAGGCATCTGGCGAAAGGCTGCGGAAGGCGACAAGCTGCTGAATATTTTGAAGTCGCGGATCAGGTGCATCTGATCATAATAATTGCAATCGTATGCAATGGAGGTCCATGGCAGGTTTGGGTTGCGCAACTTCATGGCCACAGCTTTTTGGAATCTTTTTACCCTTCTCAACAGAACGGGCGGCATCCCTACTTGTTCCGTGAATTGTTGTTCAAAATTGCGGAGGCTCATATTCAATGTGCGGGCCAGTTGGTTTATCTCTCCATTATAATTGCCGCATAATTGATGACAGGCCCAGGCTACCTGTTTGGAATATTTGGGAGTAGTTTGTTTGCGGATCAGTTGTTGCAGAAAAAAGGAATCCACATTCCGTACGATATCGGAAAATTGATTCAGTCCTGCTAACTGATCATTCCAGTTGACCATATTCTGACCGATGACATCATCAAAGCTCCACAATTGATTTCGGATATACGACATCGGTACATTGAACAGGGAATAAAAGCCGCCAGGAATGAATTCAATACAAAGCAATTTGTATTTCCCTTTGAAGATCTGGTAGCCGTTGAACACCGTTTGCGGGCCAAATAAATGCCTGTCGCGCAGGTCTACCCACCTGGAAATACCTTCCGTATTGTACAGAACGGGAGTATCTGTCAGTGCTAATGCGAGGATGGATTCATCATCTGCAAACAATGGTTTGATCAGCTCAGCATTGCCGGTATCGATTTCCCTCAGGCAGTACCATTTGATATAGTTCCGCAAGGGAAGGGCAGGTAGACTTGTGAAGCTAATTACCATAGAACTTCATGTAGGGTGTGTCTACCCAAGATACAGTATCAGGTTTATTCTTACAAGCCCGGTAGCCTGCCCTTCTTACGGCTAGGGAAAGCTGCTATTCAGGAATATTGTACCTGGCACATATTGTTTTATAGTCGTACGGGGAGGAGCTTCCACCAGTACTGTTGGTTGAAAGGGTAGTAACATTTACGCCGCCAGGAATAATGATATACCTGACCTGGTTAGTAGTTGCCGGAGTTCCAGCGGGTACAACATCACAGATAACCCTGATCTTTTTGAGGAACAGACCATACTGAAAATTATATTGGGTAGCGGCACCACCTAAATTGTAATAGGTGCTGGGCAAGGCTTTCGCGATACCTGTTCCATCCGGGTCGCTGATGAATTTTGCATACACCAGTACAGTACCGCTATCAATAATGGCCTGGGTAACTGCGGATGAGGTCAAATCCAGGTAGAAGGTACTTTTTCCTGCTCCGGTAGAAGTGGTGGAAGCAGTCCAGGGAGTGGTGGCTATCCAGTCGGAGTAAATAACATTGGCAGTCCCTTTAGGGCCTTCGGGGCCTGTATCCCCTTTTTTGCATTGGGTAAGGAAGAGCAGGGATACGGAAGAAAGAATAATGGTTAGCAGAAAAGGCTGACGTGATTTCATTTGGCTATTTTCGGGCAAACCTAGTAAAAGGGATGCGCCGGTAATAGTACAAAATCGCAGGAATTGACTATTTTTTCTTTAGGTCAAACTCACTATTTTTTACACCCTGAATAAAGGCTATCCATTCAACTTCCGTGAATTCGATGATGATCTTTATTTCCTAGATATTCACCTGCTGATGCTACCTTTTTCCATAGACACTCCAACACAACTGGAGACGCATGTTATCAACTAAACTATCCTGAATAGAGCCTTTAAACAAACTGGCCAATTTATGGTACCGCGGTTCAAGCTTGTTGAAGTGTTACTGAATTTCGTGAATATCCATTGAACTCCTGCTTGTTTTATTTCTGATAAATAATACAAGTTGAAGGTTGTGGGGAAACCTGGATGAATGATTAGCGTGATTAAAAATGATATACCTGACAGGCATGAAACTGAGGTGAAATAAAAAAAGCGCTGGAGCTGCGTTTTTAGATGAGTTAAGCAGCGGTAATTCAAACCTATTGATGATTGATTATTTTTATTATGTAAAAGAGTTTTGGTTGAACCCGGATAACATTTCGGAAAACTTTGCCCATAGTCAATTGTCAAACTTCGCCTCGATTAGTTTATGATCAATTTAATATTAAACATAGGCGAGGTATAGCATCAAGGGTAATTTTTACCCTCGAGTACAGAATGAGAGTAAAAAAATCCGTTTTTTGCCCTCGTTATCACTTTAAGGGTGTAAATTACTCCAATGCCATACAATCCGAACATTCCATAACACGGCCTTCCATTATTGCCGCCAAAGGCAGATCTAGAAAATAGAGAAATACTCAAAAAGACAATATCGTCCAGTCGTGCTTTGGCTGAATTAAAAGGGGCAATCAACAATCTTCCCAATCCACATTTGTTCATAGACACAATTAATCTATTTTAAGCGCTGGCAAGTTCAGCTATTGAAAATATTATAACTATTCAGGATGAGTTATTCAAAGCAACGATAATTGAAAAAAGTATTGAGAATGCAGCAACCCAAGAAGTGATACATTATAAAGATGCTCTTTGGTATGGGATAGAGCAAATCAGTAAAAAGCCGGTTCTTACGACTAAACTTTTTATTGCAATGATGCGGATCATTAAAGAAAATCATTCTGGCATCCGAAATGTTCCTGGTACCCAACTTTGAAACCCTGCCCAGGCCACAGTTATATACACTC
>JAGIAP010000181.1:0-226 GCA_017744805.1 Chitinophagaceae bacterium
GCAGGATCCCGTTCAACACTGCCACGCCAAAGAGCGCTATGAATCCAACTCCGGCTGAGATACTGAAAGGCATATCACGTAGCCAGAGCGCAAAAATGCCACCTGTGGCGGAAAGCGGGATGGCAGTATAGATCAGCAATCCCTGTTTCACGGAATGGAAGGCGAAATAAAGCAGGAGGAAGATCATCAGCAGGGCCACGGGCACCACGATGGAGAGCCGGGCTTT
>JAGIAP010000181.1:236-11129 GCA_017744805.1 Chitinophagaceae bacterium
GCCGCATTCATATTCTCGAAACTACCGCCGTACACGAGAGTATAATCGGGCGGCAGGTAGAGTTGAGCCTGCACTTTTTGTTGCAACTCGTTCACGATGGTCTGTACATCGCGCCCGCTCACATTGAATCCGATCACGATCCTTCTTCTCGTGTTCTCGCGTTGGATCTGGTTCACACCTTCCACTTCCCGGATATCTGCCACATGTGAAACGGGGATCTGTGAACCGGAAGGCGTAGGCACCAGCATATTCCTGATATCCTCGATACTCTTTCTCTCGTCGCCGGCTACACGAACCACCAGGTCGAATTTGCGCTCCCCCTCAAACACCTGTCCGGCGCTTTGTCCTGCAAACGCGGTATTCACAACCCGGTTGATCTCTTCTATGGTCAGGCCATATCGTGAGATCGCGTCCCTGTTGTATTTCACAACCACCTGCGGCATACCGGTGACGGTCTCTTCGTACACATCGATGGCGCCGGGAACGGTATTGATGATATTGTGGAGGCGATGGGCATAGGCAGATAAGGAGTCCAGGTCTTCGCCAAAGATCTTACAGACCACATCCTGCCTGGCTCCTGTCATCAGTTCATTGAACCGCATCTGCACGGGGAACTGGAAGCCAACGGTGATACCAGGAACGGCGCCCAGTTTGTCGGTCATTTTTTCCGAGAGCTCGGAAAAGGATTTGGCGGAGGTCCATTCTTTCTTGTTCTTCAGGATCACCATCATATCCCCCGCTTCAAAGGGCATGGGGTCTGTGGGGATCTCGGCACTGCCGATCTTGGTGACCACTTTCTCCACTTCAGGAAAACTATCCAGCAGTATCCGTGTTGCCTGTTGCGTATACCTGATGGTATTGTTCAGGTTGCTACCTGTCAGCAGCCGGGTCTCCACTGCAAAATCCCCTTCTTCGATCTGTGGGATGAATTCGCCCCCCATTCGCATCAGGATGAAAACGGAGATGGAGAAAATGATGACGGTGGTGCTGATCACGGCTGCCGGATACTTCATGATGCGGCGCAAAGCAGGCTGATACCTGCGTTCCAGCCAGATGGTCATCTTATCTGCGAGCGACAATCTATGCTTCAGTTTCCTGTTCAGGAAAAGTGCATTCATCATTGGCACATAGGTGATGCTCAACAGGAAGGCACCCAGGATGGCAAACGCAATGGTATAGGCCATCGGCTTGAACATCTTTCCTTCGATGCCCTGCAGGGAAAGGATGGGCAGGTAAACGATCAGGATGATGATCTGGCTGAATACGGCGGAGTTGATGGTGGTGCCGGTCCCTTTCATCACTTCTTCGTCCATTTGTTCCGGCGTGATGCTATTGACGGAGCGGAATTTCTTCGAATGCTGGAAGCGATGCAGGATGGCTTCCACTACTATCACCGATCCATCTACGATCAATCCGAAATCGATGGCTCCCAGGCTCATCAGGTTACCACCTATTCCGAACATATTCATCAGGATGATGGCGAACAACATCGAAAGTGGGATCACGGAGCTAACGATGAGGCCTGCGCGCAGGTTACCCAGGAAGAACACCAGTACAAATACCACTATCAATGCCCCCTCCAGCAGGTTCTGCTCAACGGTCTCGATGGCACTGTTCACCATCTTGGTCCTGTCGAGGAAGGGCTCTATTACCACACCTTCCGGTAGTGCTTTCTGGATCTCGGCCACTTTCTCTTTCACTCTTTTCACTACCACGGAAGAATTCTCTCCTTTCAGCATCATCACCACTGCACCGGCCACTTCGCCCTGATCGTTATAGGTCATGGCGCCATAACGGATAGCCGATCCATAATGCACTTCGGCTACATCCCTGATCAGGAGGGGCATTCCATTGGGGGTGGACTTGATCACCACTTTTCCGATATCCTCCAGGGAGGTAGCCAGCCCTTCACTTCGTATATACAGTACTGTTGGCCCTTTTTCGATATAGGCGCCTCCGGTATTCTCGTTATTCTTTTCCAGCGCATCAAATACATCCCCGATGGAAATGCCATAAGCTTTGAGACGCTCGGGGCGTACAGCGATCTCGTATTGTTTGAGCTGACCGCCGAAGCTGCTCACTTCAGCCACCCCAGGTGTGCCCATCAGTTGCCTGCGCACCACCCAGTCTTGCAGTGTGCGCAGCTCCATGGCATCATATTTTTGCTCATAGCCTTTTTTAGCGCGCACCACGTATTGATAGATCTCACCCAGCCCCGTGGAGACCGGCGCCAGTTCCGGCGCACCGATACCTGCAGGGATACCGCGCTGCACCTGTTGCAGCCTTTCGGACACCTGTTGGCGGGCCCAGTAGAGATCAGTCTCGTCAGTGAAAACGATAGTAACCAATGATAGCCCGAACCTGGAAAAACTTCTGATCTGTTTGAGGCCGGGAATATTACTGCAACTCTGTTCGATGGGAAAAGTGATCAATCGCTCCACATCGGGAGCGCCCAGGGAAGGCGATACGGTGATCACCTGAACCTGGTTATCCGTGATATCGGGCACTGCATCGATGGGAAGCCTGGTAACTTCAAAACTGCCCCAGATGATGAGCGCGATCACGAACAGACCGATAATGAGTTTATTACGGACAGAGAAGCTGATGATCTTGTTCAGCATAATAATTGAAATGATATCGATCCCTGCCGATGCATAAAATGCTATGCAGCACGGATCCGTTGATTCGTATAAAAAATGGAAAAGCAAAAAACAGGACGACTGAGCGTCTGAGGGATTAAGCCTGCGGAGGCCTGAACAGTTTGGCCAGGTGGGCGTCCGGGAAGAAGTTGCGGGCCAGTTGCGGGCGCATATTGTTCACTGTGAACAAGGGCAATTGCACCTGCACCCTGTTCAGCGGCGCGAAAAAACAGAATGAATAATGAATGGTCTCGTTCTTGAAAGGAAGCTGATTGTCGCGGGCATCGTCGTTATCATCGAGGTCGTTACCCCAGTAATGCATGGCCAGGAAATCCAGGAAGGTGATCCGTTCATCCAGGCATTGGTGCTCCCTGAAATGCTCCACCAGCACAGGCAGTTTGGCCAACTGCACAATGGGCAGGCTGTTCAGCGAAACCGCCAGGAGCATCAGATATAGGGCCAACCTTGCCATGGCCCGCGAAAATACTAAAAAGCGGTTGATCGGGAAAGCAGGCCCCATATTTAATACTTGTTTAATGAGGGTAGCATGGCATAATTATTTTACGTCAAGGCTTTGAATTACATTTATATTCCCTTCCCGTACCGGATATCTACAGTCCTGCTGCCAGTGATCACCCATTCAATTTTGCCTATGTGGTTTTCAAAACCGGCCGAAGAAACGCTTGCCGAACTTCATTCAGATGCTGCTCAGGGCCTGAGCGGACAGGAAGCAGCATCCAGGTTGCAACAGGATGGTGCCAACAAACTCACTGCACAAAAAAAGAAACCGGTGCTCGCCCTTTTCTTTGCCCAACTGCAAGACACGCTGATCTATGTGTTGTTCGGGGCCGTGGTGATCACCATCGCCATGGGCGAATACATCGATGGGGCCATCATCCTGCTGGTGATCATCCTCAATGCGGTATTGGGCGTGATCCAGGAAGTGAAGGCAGGCAGTGCCATCGATGCCTTGCGGGATCTCTCCGCACCAAAGGCCCTGGTGAAGCGGGATGGCGCGGTATCTGAGATCGCATCGGAGCAGATCGTTCGCGGAGACATCCTGGTGCTGGAAGCCGGCCGCTTTGTGGCGGCAGATGTCCGCCTGCTGGAGTCCGCCAACCTGCAGATAGAAGAGTCTGCCCTGACCGGAGAATCCGTCCCATCCGAAAAAGATGCCACTGCTGAATTGCAGGATGAACATCTCCCGCTCGGCGATCAAACCAATATGGCCTTCATGTCTACCGTGGTCACCTATGGCAGGGGCCTGGGCGTTGTAGTGGCAACGGGCATGAGTACGGAAGTGGGAAAGATCGCCCATATCATCAATGAAGAAAAAGAAGAAAAAACACCGCTGGAAAAAAGACTGGATGAGCTCGGCAAATCACTGGGCAAGATCGCTATCGGGATTTGCATCGTCATGTTCGGTCTGGCCTGGCTGAGAGGAATGGACCTCGCCGATAATTTCCTCACGGCCGTTTCCCTGGCAGTGGCCAGCATTCCGGAAGGGCTTGCCGCCATCGTGGCCGTGGTACTGTCCATCGGCGTTACCAGGATGGCCAGGAGAAAGGCCATCATCAAAAAATTGCCCGCCGTGGAAACACTGGGATCGGTGACGGTTGTATGTTCCGATAAAACGGGAACGCTCACACAAAACAAAATGACAGTAGTGAGCTATTTCGATCTTACAGAAAATGAAATGGAATTGGGAGAAGGCAACCATGAGCCTTCCGATGGCGCCTTGTTCCTGGCAAAGGCCATGATCCTTTGTTCAGACGCCACTTTTGCAGATGGCAAAGGAACCGGCGATCCTACGGAGATAGCCCTCCTGCTCTTCGGCGATAAACTAGGTATCGACAGATCGAAACTGGCAAATGAAGCGGCCAGAAAAGATGAGCTCCCTTTCGACTCGGACAGAAAACTGATGTCCACCATCCAGGAAGAAAATGGAAAACTGACAGCCTTCACCAAAGGCGCGATCGATAATTTGATCGCCCGATGCACCAGGGTGCAACACCAGGGTGCGCCAATCGACCTGACGGATGAGCATAAGAAAGCCTTCAAAACCGCAACGGAAAAGATGTCCGCCAAGGCGCTCCGCACGCTGGCCGTGGCCTACAAACCGGTAGAAACTGGCATCGACCATGCAGCCATCGAAAATGAGCTGATCCTGATCGGCATGGTGGGCATGATCGATCCGCCAAGACCGGAAGTAAAAAGATCCATCAACAATGCCAGGCAGGCAGGCGTTACCACGGTGATGATCACGGGCGATCATAAGGACACAGCATTTGCCATCGCGAGAGACCTGGGCATTGCGGAGAATAAAGAACAGGCCGTTACCGGATCAGAATTAAAAAAAAGAAAAGAAGAGGATCGAACGCACCCATTGACGAATTACCGGGTATTCGCCAGGGTGTCCCCAGAGCATAAAGTGAAGATCGTAAGAGCATTCAAATCGGAGGGCCATATTGTTGCCATGACGGGTGATGGCGTGAATGATGCGCCCTCTCTCAATACCGCCGATATCGGAGTGGCCATGGGCGTTACAGGTACGGATGTTGCCAGGAACGCCGCTCATATGATCCTCGCCGATGATAATTTCGCCACCATCATCGCCGCCATCGAACAAGGCCGGAATATTTACAACAATATCAAGAAATCGGTGGTCTTTTTGCTGGCCAGTAATGTGGGCGAGGTGATCGCGATGGTACTGGCCATCATGATCGGGCTGCCTGCGCCGTTGATGGCCACGCAACTGCTCTGGATCAACCTGCTCACCGATACCCTGCCGGCTATTGCCCTGGGTATGGATCCCGGCGATCCCGACGTAATGAAACAAGCTCCCCGCAGTCCCGATGAGAGCTTCTTTGCACATGGCGCCAAACAAAGGATCATCGTGGGCGGCATCGCCATCGGCCTGCTCACCATTATGGCCTTCTGGTTCGGGTATTATGAACATGGGGTCAGCCCTTACGATAAGAATATTCCCACCAACATACATGAGTATGCGAGATCGATGGCCTTCATGACCATCATCTGTTCACAATTATTCTATGCTTTCACTTTCAGGCATTCGGTGAAGTCTGTTTTCAGTATCGGTGTATTTTCCAACAAATACCTCACCGGCGCAGTAGCATTGGGTCTGGCGTTACAATTGCTCGTGATGGCGACACCTTTCATGCAGCGCGCCTTCAGGTTGCAACTGCTGGATCTGCAGGGATGGATCTATGCCATCGGACTGGGTCTTGTACCGGTAGTATTGAGCGAGATCATCAAATTATTCAAGAGAACGAAAATTAACCGGGGAGCGCACCGCGGGTGACAGGGACCTGCCACAAAAGCAAAAGCGCCCCAGCACAGGACGCCTTTGCAGAGATTACCACTTGCCACAGCGTTAACTGCGTACTTATAAAACCGAGTTCAGAATTTTAGTTTTTTACCTTTTCCACTTTCAGCACCACACTTGTTCGACTGGTGGATATTGCCGGATTGAAACCAATGCTCATCAGGAATTCCCCTGAATACTGACGCCCGCTATCGATCGGTGACTTTGTACCCGGATACAAGCTCAGTTCCCTGAGCCGGTACATGGCCGCAGGATCGAGGCCGCGTAACTGGATGGGATAAACGCTTCCCTCACCATACCGGTTGTTCACGAGATAATTGAAGATCACTCCTTCAGATCGCTCCTTATTCACAAAAGCCATAGACGCTACTGCTTCCTTCCGCGGATCGGCCAGCCGGTACTGATCTCCCTGGTAAACCAGGTGCCTGAACGCATTGTATTCTTTGATCACCTGCCGGCAATAGGCAAGATCATTTTCGCTCAAATGGCTTACCACAATATCGAATCCCAGCTTACCCATCATAGCCACATCTGTTCTGAATTTGATGGGCTGCCTGCCCCAATCGGTAACATGATTGGCGCTGGCAATAGCGGGGTAAAAATAAGAATATTCCCATTGAATATAGATCCTTTCCAAAGGGTCTGTATTATCGCTGGGCCAGTATTCTGTAAAGTATTTCAAAGCTTCATAATCCACCCGGCCACTTCCACCCGAGCAAAGCATCATGGGCACAACAGGATATTTGACGCGCAATCTTTGCAAAACATTGTACAACCCGCGCATATATTCGATATAAAAATGAGACTGGTCCTTTCCAAGGTATGCCGAATGCGCATTATAGATCACGGCATTGCAGTCCCATTTGATATAGGCGAGGCCCGGGTTACGTGTGAACAGACCATCCACCACGCCAAATACGAAATCCTGTACTTTGGGATTACTGAGGTCCAGCACCAATTGATTACGGAAATAATGTTCCTGGCGTGCTGGTTCCTTTACCACCCAGTCGGGGTGCTTTTCATACAATTCACTTTTGGGGCTCACCATTTCCGGTTCTACCCAGATACCGAATTTGACGCCGTTATTGGTTGCTTCTCTCACCAGGCTGGCAACGCCATTGGGCAGCTTCGATCTATTCTCCTGCCAGTCGCCCAAACCTGCCTTATCATCGTTCCTTGGATATTTGTTGGCGAACCAACCATCATCCAGCAGGAAGAGATCCACACCTAGTTTTTTGGTATCCTGTAAAAGCTCTTTCAGTTTGCTTTCATTGAAGTTGAAATAGGTAGCTTCCCAGTTATTGAGCAGGCTGAGCCTGTTCCCTTTTCCATCGAGGAGCCGGTAATCCCTGGCCCAGTCGTGCAACTGTCGGCTGGCAAATCCTTTTCCTTTATCGGAAAGCAGATAGATGAAGGATGGTGTGGTGAATTCCTCTCCGGGCTTCAGCGTATAGCCGGAAGCGTAATTGTTGATACCAGAGATGATCCTGAGATTATCCTGGTAATCCAGTTCCAGGTCTGTTCTGAAATTGCCGCTATAGGCCAATGCGCCATATAATACCGTTCCCTCCTCCTCCGTTGCAGGCTTGTTCATAGATACCATGAAAACGGTAGGTTGAAAAAGATTGGTCCTGGTACCCAATTTGGAATCGAGGGTCTTGATACCATGTGTGAGCTTCGATTCTTCGGGTTGCATCTCTTTTGCCCAATCGCCATGATACTGGTTCAGCCAAAATCCCTTCGCTTTCAGGTGCAGGTTGGCAGAGGCAAATTTTTCCAATACGATATTCCCTTTTTCCTGATTTTTGATCACGGCCCATTGCTCGATGATATCCTGTTTGGGATATACTTTATAGTTCAATACAACCTGGAAATCATACACCGGGTCTTTAAGGGTGATGCTGCAGAGGACGATATTCTCTGCCAGTTGTTTTTGTTCATGTTTTACGTACCGCAGATCCAGGGACCGGTCGCCATCTGCATGAACCACAGAGATAGCGGGCTCCACCAGGTTGCGTGAGCCCGAAGCCGTGTAGGCGGCGTTCAGCACATCCGAATAGTCACTTGTTTGATTGTATACTGACGGGATGAATTTGTATTCCTGATCATTTGCCAGCTTCTTTCCAAAATAAATGACGGAGAGATCATTGTTCTTTCCGGCTTCCAGCACCAGTGCATTATTGGAGGTCACAATGGGAATGAGGGTTTGGGCTTCCAGGTTGCTGCCTGTCACTCCACCCAACAACGCGAAGCCATAGCAAACCAGTTGCCTGATTGAGATCATTCCTTTCCTTCTTCGATTCATATTCATAATATTCAGTAATAAGAGATGTTGGATCAACCGGCCGGCCTGTCATTTCAAGGCCGGGTCAAATTTTTTGTGGATAGTGATGCCCGGCCAGTTATCGGTCCTGAAGGGCCATGCTGGCAGGCCTTCCTTGTTACAGAGATTGGCGGCATTGATCTCATCGGCCCAGGCATACCTGACAGCCACCGGTTTGGGCACTTGCGGGGATTGCAGTACCAATTTGTTGCCAGAGAGGGCAGCTTCTGCGGGATAGAATTTCTTGTCGTCCCCCGCGATCTCAAAGCCATGGACCGGTTGCCCATCCCTGGTGGTAAGCCCCTCCCCTGTTGAAGAGAATTCCAATCGGATTCTCCTGCCCTGTATGAGGTATGACTTGTATACAGGCCCTGATGCGATGATGGATCGGCCATAAGTGCCTTTGAGGGCGAGGCGGGCCAGCCGGTGCCCCACATCCTGTTTATTGCGGGGATGGATATCCGAAGCGTCTCCGATATCCGTGATCACAGCCATGCCGCAGTGAGCGGCGGTATTTGCCGTGATGGTCTGCGATTCCCTCAGCTCGGCCCAGGTACTTCCGTTATTGCTGTTCCCATTATTATCGTTGAAGCTGGTGAGCTGTACAAAATAGAAAGGCATATAGGGATCCCTGAAATGCCTGCGCCAATCGCGGATCAGCAAGGGCATTGCATACCGGTATTCAAAGCCCCGGCCCGCATTGGCCTCGCCCTGGTACCAGATCACGCCTTTGATGTTCAGCCCGCCGAAGGGATTCACCATGGCATTGAACAGCAGGGAAGGATAATCATTCGGCCCTACGTTGTTAGAACTGGCTTTCACTTCCTGTATCCGGTAGCTCCAATCGCCTGTAAGTGAGTAACGATGCCCATTGACCGAAACGTACAATTCTGAAGTATCGCCCCAGATGCCGCCGCCACCGCCAAGGTCATCCACCCGTACGGCTATCACGTTCTTACCAGCTTTAAGTCGATTTGCGGCTATATCATAGACCCTGTCCATATTCCAGCCATTGGTAGCGCCCAGCGGATCCCCATTGAGAAAGGTTTGGTCATTGTCATCGATCTTTCCCAGATGGAAGCTGGCGGGCTTGTTCGCATCCTCTTCACTGATCGCGATGGTTTTCCTGAACCAAACGATCCCATCGAGCCGGGACAAATGGGATTGTTGTTCCCAGGGGCCGGGCAATGGCATGGTAGACCAACTGCGATGGTCATACGCGAATGTCTTGAATTGTGCACTATCACCTGCATTGGGCAGGTCTTTCAGCAATTGCTGCTGATAGCCCTGTTCTTTTTTGTTGCGGAGCTCCAGTAATTCTTCCATGCTCATGGCCGGTGCATGCTGCATCACGGCTTTGTAGTGGGGATCCTGCGCCAGACCCGCATGACTGATCCATGATTCTATCTGCGTACCACCCCAGGTAGAATTGATGAGCCCGATCGGTACATGCAATTCCTCCTGCAAGCGGCGACCAAAGAAATAAGCTACAGCGGAAAACGACGGAACAGTAGCAGGCGTACAGCTTTGCCAACCGGCTTCGTCCGATGTATTCAACGGAAGCGCCGCCACTTTTTTAGCTACGGTGTACAACCTGATATTGTGATAATCCGCATGCTGGATCACAGCATCGGCATTGTCGATAGTGCCCCAGCCTTTCAAAGGCATTTCCATGTTTGACTGCCCCGAACAGAACCAGATATCGCCCATCATCACGCCACGCAAAACGATCTTTTCCTTTCCACTCACTGTGAGATCATAAGGGCCTCCGGCCTTTTCAGCCGCCAGCACTACCTGCCAACTCCCTTTCGGACTGGCAATGGCCGTTCTGTTTTGCCCATGCAGGCTTACGGTAATCCTTTCCCCCGCGTGTGCCGTTCCCCAAATGCGGAGCGGCTGATCTCTTTGCAGCACCATGCTATCCCCGAAAATGGCCGGCAATTTCGGCTGTGCCTTTACGTTTGTTACAGCCAGCAACAGGGAAGAAAAAGCGATTATCTGTCTGATACCTTTCATTGTTTGATTTTTTTCAACCGGAATAATTTGTTTGGATCACGCACAGAAGATATGCTGACTGCCATCATCATTTTCCGGTGATGATGGTCTTCAACTGACCATTCACCTTCAGCGTCACCTGTTTCTTAACGGGAGATATGATCCTGTATTTCGTTACTATTCCATTTTTCCATTCAAAATCCACGATGAGATTGCCCCTGGCTTTCAATCCTCTCACTGAGCCTTCCGCTTTCCACAGGTCAGGAATGGCGGGCAATAGCTCCACATAACCGGCATGGCATTGCATCAGCATTTCCATGATAGCGGCAGCCGCTCCAAAATTGCCATCGATCTGGAATGGAGGACCGGCAGAGAAAAGATTGGGATACACGCCGCCACCCGCGCCGTAATTGATATCGGTACGAAGCGTCGGCTTCAGCAGTTCCCGCAAAAGTTTGAAGGCACGGTTGCCATCCAATAGCCTTGCCCAGAACAACTGTTTGTAAGCGATGGCCCAACTGGGACCATCATCGCCTCTCACCTCCAGCGACTTCTTTGCAGCAGCCGCCAACTCCGGGGTACCATTGGCC
>JAGIAP010000182.1 GCA_017744805.1 Chitinophagaceae bacterium
GGCTCAGGGCCACGCGGATGAATTCATCCACGATATGCCTGTTCTCGGCCGGGTTGCTTTTCAGGAAATTCCTTCTTGCCGGGATATTGAAAAATAGATTCTTCATGGCGATGCTGGTACCCACCGGACTGGCCACTGGCTCCTGCTTGATCACCGTACTATTCTCTATTTCGATATAAGTTCCTGCTTCATCGATCTCCCTGCGGGATTTCAGCACTACCTGGGCAACGGCCGCTATGGAAGCGAGGGCCTCACCACGGAATCCCATGGTGCGGATATGGAAAAGATCATCGATATTCCTGATCTTGGAAGTAGCATGGCGCTCGAAGCACATGCGGGCATCGGTTTCGCTCATACCCTTGCCATTATCGATCACCTGGATCAATTGTTTTCCGGCATCCTGGATGATCAGACGGATCTCTGTTGCACCGGCATCCACGGCATTCTCCAGCAACTCCTTCACGGCACTGGACGGCCTTTGGATCACTTCTCCTGCTGCAATCTGATTGGCTATATTGTCGGGTAATAATTGAATGATGTCAGGCAAAACCTACGCTCCTTATTTAGCTTGCAAAAATAAGGGAATATTAGGCCTCCAATCAAATCCCTCCTCGTTTGTGCGGTTTTCTTCGTGATTCTGCGTGTTTATCCTTAATTTGTGCAATTAATTGCAAGATGTCATTATGAAGAAGCTCCTACTATTAGCATTTATGGCCTCCTGTGTTATGGCCCAGGCACAGCGCCGCTCGCAGCTCTCCGCTGATCAATGGGTGGACAGCGTTTTCAAGACCCTCTCCAAAGAAGAAAAGATCGCGCAGTTAATGAACGTGAGAGTGTCCACCATCGGGCCCAATCGTACAGCATTATTCCTCGACAAGGAAGTGGAAGAAGCGGTCCGCAAATACAATGTGGGTAGCCTCTGTCTCTTCCAGGGCGGGCCCATCAAACAGGCACAGACCCTCAACTATTATCAGTCGATCGCCAAAACCCCGCTCCTCATCACTATCGATGGTGAGAATGGTGTGGGCATGCGTTTCGATAGCGTAATGGGGCTTCCCCGCCAGATGATGCTGGGCGCGGCCAACGATCCCGCTCTCGTTTACCAGTACGGCCAGGTAGTGGCTGAGCAGTGCAAACGTATCGGCATCCAGGTGAACTACGCACCTGTGGTGGACATCAATAATAATCCGGCCAATCCCGTCATCAACGACAGATCCTTCGGAGAAGACAAATACAAAGTAGCCGAATTCGGCGTTCAGTATACAAAAGGGATGCAGGACAACGGCGTGATGGCCTGTGCCAAACACTTCCCTGGTCATGGCGATGTGGCTGTGGACTCCCACAAGGACCTGCCAGTGATCGACAAATCAAGGGCAGAACTGGATTCCCTCGAGCTCTATCCTTTCCGTGAGCTGATCAAGGCCGGCGTACAATCCGTGATGGTGGCCCATCTCCAGGTGAACAGCATCGACAATTCCCCCAATCGCCCTACCTCTATTTCATCCAAAGCAGTGAATGATCTGCTCAAGAAAGAGCTCGGCTTCAAAGGCATCTCTTTCACCGATGCCCTGGAAATGAAAGGCGTTGCCAAATTCTATCCCGATGGCGAGAACAGCCTCCAGAGCCTGATTGCAGGCAATGATATGCTTTGCCTGCCCGGCAATATCCCCGGCAGCATCGAGAAAGTGCTGAAAGCGATCCGTAAGAAAAAACTGAGCTGGAAAGATATCGATGAGCGCGTAAAGAAAGTGCTGTATGCCAAATACCAGTACGGCCTCTCCAATCTGCAACCCATCGATATTACCAATATCACCGAAGACCTGAATAGTAAAGTGCCCCTCATGCGCAGGATGGTAGCCGAAAAAGCGCTCACCCTTCTCCGTAATGATGACTATGGCATCTTCCCCCTCACCCAAGGAAAACGCGTTGCCTATGTAGGTTTCGGCCTGGACAAAGACAATGTATTTGCCGCCGAAGTGCGCAAGAACTACAATGCTCAGGTATACTATTTCAACTATGATCTCGACAGCAGCCTTGTGGCTCCCATGCTTCAATTGCTGAAGAACCGGTACGATGTGGTAGTGCTCGGTCTTCACAACTACAATCGTTTCCCTGCCAACAATTTCGGTGTGAGCAATGCTGCCATGGCCCTTATCAAAGGACTGCAACAGCAGAACAAGACCATCACCATGGCTTTCGGTAACCCTTACCTGATCAAGAATTTCTGCGATGCAAAAGTGCTGGTGGCCTGTTATGAAGATGATGATATCACACAATCGGCCGGTGCAGACCTGCTCTATGGCAAGTTCTCAGCCAAAGGACAATTGCCCGTAACCATTTGCGATGAATTCAAATTTGGCGCCGGCATCGTTTCCCACCGGATACTTAAAGAGGTTTCTCCTTCTTCACTTGGCTTCGATCAAGCGAAAATGACGGCACAGATCGATTCCATCGTAACGGATGCCATCGCTAAGCAAGCCATCCCCGGCGCCGTAGTACTGGTAGCCAAAGACGGCAAAATAGTTTTTGATCGTGCCTACGGTTTCCTCACCTACGATAGCACGGAAGCAGTGTATCCCGAAACCATTTACGATCTCGCCTCCGTTACCAAGATCATGGCCACCACCCTCTCCGTGATGAAACTTTACGACGAGGGCAAGCTCGATATCAACAAAACACTGGGCGATTACCTCCCCTGGGTGAAAGGCTCCAACAAAGAAGGTCTTAAACTCCGCGAAGTGTTGTTGCACCAGGCAGGACTGAAGTCCTTCATTCCTTTCTATCGCGGTACACTTACCGGAAAAGATGGGGTTCCCAACTGGAACTACTATTCCATGAAGCCCGATTCCCTTCACGAAGTTCGTGTAGCGAACGGTCTCTATCTCCGCAATGATTATCGCGACTCGATGTATGATATCATACTGAAGAGCCCCCTGGAGCCCGGCAACAAATACATTTACAGCGATAATGATTTCATCTTCCTCGGCAAGGTGGTGGAAGCTATTTCAGGCATGCCCCTTGACCAGTACGTGAAGACCACTTTCTACGACAAGCTCAACCTGAAAACCACAGGATTCAAGCCCCGTGAGCGTTTTCCGCTGAGCTATATCGCTCCTACCGAGAACGAGGCCATGTTCCGTCGTCAGTTGATCCAGGGCGATGTGCATGATCCGGGCGCAGCCATGTTCGGCGGAGTGGCTGGCCATGCCGGTCTGTTCAGCGATGCTTACGACCTCGCCGTTCTGGCGCAGATGCTGCTCAACAACGGTGTGATCGATGGCAAGAATTTCTTCAGCAAAGCCACGCTGGACCTGTTCACTGCCTACCAGAGTGATATCAGCCGTCGTGGTCTCGGCTTCGATAAACCCGAGAAGGACAATGCTACCCGCAAGGAACCGTATCCTACGCTCAGTGCATCGCCACTCACTTTCGGCCATACGGGCTTCACCGGCACCTGCATCTGGATGGATCCTAAGTACAATCTCACGTACATCTTCCTGTCCAACCGTGTGAACAGCCCTGATCCCAACAAATTCGGGAACATGAACGTTCGTCCCAAAGTGCAGGAAGCCATCTATCAGGCCCTGCTGAAATAACAACAACGCACAAGTAGAAATCAACCTATACTTCAATGGTCACCTCCGGGTGGCCATTTTTTTTTGTGATCCCCATCATAAGCCCGCCCCGACCCCAACCAAAACCACAACCCAAAACCACAAGCCCCCTCTCGCACCCCCTGCCCGCCATCAATAACGCCTGACGCACCTTCACCCCATCCCCTCCTCTCAGCGTGTTGAGCAATCGGGGCATGAGTAACCCGGCCTTTGAGCGAAAAAGCCCGGCCTCGCACCACCGTCCCATCTTTCCTCACCCAAGCCCCATAGCACCCAATATGCGCCGGTTCGTTTCATCAGCCGGCGTTACCATGCCCCGGTTGCCCCGTTGCCCTAACCTCCCTCTCAACACATTAACAATTGTTATTTTTCCGCTTTGCGAAACACGCCCAACCCCCAACTTTGTTTAAATTTGCCAAATGAGCAGAAAAGAAGAAGTGCTGCAAGATGTTGTCATCAAATTTGCCGGAGATTCCGGCGATGGTATGCAATTAACTGGCAGTCAGTTCACCAACAATACAGCCCTGCTGGGTATCGACCTGGCAACCTTCCCCGACTTCCCGGCCGAGATCCGCGCACCGCAGGGAACCCTTCCTGGTGTGAGCGGTTACCAACTCCGTTTTTCCAGCGATCGTGTATTCACTCCCGGTGATGAATGTGATGTGCTGGTGGCCATGAATGCTGCGGCCCTCAAAGCCAACCTGAGAAGTTTGAAGAAAGGTGGCAAGATCATCGCAAATACAGATGGATTCGATACCAAGAACCTTCGTCTCGCCAACTATCCTGATGGCGTGAACCCATTGGATGATGAAAGTCTTTCCAACTATGAAGTGTACCGCATGGACGTTACCAAGATGACGCGCGAAGCACTCAAGGAGATCCAAATGGGCACAAAGGAGAAGGACCGTGCCAAGAATATGTTCGTGCTCGGTTTCCTATACTGGATGTATAACCGCGATATGGAGAATACCATCCAGTTCCTCACCGAGAAATTCGGAAAGAAGCAGGAGATCCTGGACAGTAACGTGAAAGCTTTGCAGGCGGGGTATAATTTCGGTGACACCACCGAAACTTTTACCGCCCGGTTCCGTGTTGAAAAAGCGCGGATGGTAGCGGGCACTTACCGTTCCATCATGGGCAATCAGGCCCTTGCGTTCGGACTGATCGCCGCTTCACAGAAAAGCGGGTTGCCTATCTTCCTCGGCACCTATCCTATTACACCGGCTTCGGATATTTTGCACGAGCTGAGTAAGCATAAATCTTTTGGAATAAAAACCTTCCAGGCGGAAGATGAGATCGCAGGTATCACTTCTGCGATCGGTGCTGCCTATGGTGGTATGCTCGGGATTACCACCACTTCTGGTCCTGGTATGGCCTTGAAAGGAGAAGCGATGGGCCTGGCAGTAATGTTGGAGATCCCATTGCTGATCGTGAATATCCAGCGTGGTGGCCCTTCAACAGGTTTGCCCACCAAAACGGAACAGAGCGATCTGCTGCAAGCCTATTACGGACGTAACGGCGAATGCCCTATGCCGATAGTATCTGCCAGTACGCCTTCCGATTGCTTTGCAGCCGCTTATGAAGCGGTACGCATTGCAGTTCAGCATATGACACCGGTGATCCTCCTCAGCGATGGATATATCGCCAATGGTGCAGAGCCCTGGCGTTTCCCGAAAGCTGATGACCTCAAGCCTATCGAAGTGAAGTTCAAAACTGAGCTTGGACCGGATGAAGAGAAATTCCTCCCTTATCTCCGCGATGAAAAACTGGTGCGCCCCTGGGCCATCCCCGGGACACCCGGACTGGAGCATAGGATCGGTGGGCTGGAAAAACAGAATATCACCGGCAACGTAAGCTATGATCCGGAAAATCACCAATTGATGGTGAAGATCAGGCAGGAAAAAGTGGACAAGATCGCAGACTATATTCCAGAACAACAACTGGACAGTGGCCCCGAAAAAGGAAAGGTGCTGATCCTCGGTTGGGGATCAACGTATGGAGCCATCAAGAGCGCAGTTGCTGAGATCCAGGCCGAAGGCCATGCGGTTAGCCATGCACACCTGCGCTACCTCAGGCCATTCCCGAAAAACCTCGGAGCCATACTGAAGAATTTCGATCATATCCTGATCCCCGAGATCAATAACGGACAACTCATCAAGATCATCCGCGATCAATTCCTCGTTGATGCCAAAGGATACAATAAGATTATGGGAGTACCCATTACCAAAACGGAACTGGTGATGAAACTTCACGAAATACTGGGGGGAGCGAACTAAGGTTCGCTCTTTCTTTTAGGCGGCATTGGGATTCTGCTCGGAGAAGAGGAACACGATCGCAAAAGCGATAATGGCAATCACCAGCCCGAACATGAAGATATTGTAAGCGATGCGCAGGTACTTGTATTTGCGGGCCAGCACTACGCCCAAACTGTAAATATCCTTGATCATGCTGCTATCCAGGTAATCGCGGTCGGCCATCATTTGCTTCATGGCCCAGTCGTAATCCTTCAGTTCCATATTGAAGAAATTCCCGAAGAACAACAGGTTCACTTTTTTATTTTCGATATCCTCTTTGGTGAACACACCCCTGTTCACATTGGGCCTTGTAGCCAGTATCGCAAATACTACAGCGCTGGTGCAGACCGTAAGCAGGATAATGGTGGGCACGATGAATTCAGGATAGAATTGTAATTTCCCGAGCAATACCGATACCATGATGGAGATCACGATGGTGTTCACGGAGATCATGATATTGGCCTTACTGTCCGCCATCTGGCTGAGATTGACATGGTTCTCGCTCATGATGCGGAACATGGTGGAGATACTTCTTTCCGTTCTCGCTGCTTTATCTTTTTCCAGTTTTTCTCTTTCTTTATCCCTTATCGCTTTTTCTCCGTTGGTCTTTTCAGGCATTGTGATATTCGTGTCTGGTAGTTTTGTATCTACGATCATTTGCCCGAAAGAGCCTTCTTCTTCTTTTCCATTCTTATCAGCTTTCAGGATCAATGCCTGAAGGTGATGCTGCTTTACAGGCTCCAGCACTGTTTTGCCATATTCTGTGAAGTAGCGGTGCTGTTGGAGAAAGAAAATATTCTTCTGCCTCCATTCCTTTTTACTGAGTTTGTTATCGAAAAGCAGGTTGAGCTCCTGGCGGAGTAACTTATTCTTTTCAGGAAATACAGGCATGCCCAGGTGCGAGAGATCCGCATCGCAGAGGATCTGCTCCAGCAGGTCAGTAGGGCTTTGCGGCCATTTGGTAGCCATGATGGCATTGCTCACTCTATCGATGGTTTCCTGGTCCACTCCTTTGTTGCGGAGGAAATCTGCAGCAATATCGCGGCTCACTTCTTCATGCCTTTTAGGCTGGCCGGCAGAGTACCCGGTATCGTGGAACCAGGCGGCAAGCAGCAAAGCAGGCCGTTCTTCCTCGGGAAGGCTGAGGTAACTGGCCATTTGATCGGCGGCTTCCACTACCTCCCGGGTATGCTCGATATTATGATATACGAATGCAGGGTTCACTTTATTGGTGAAGATGCCCGTTACGTATTGCCTGGCTTCCTGTAATAATTGCTGCGCGGCTGATGTCATACCTTGAATGATTTCTACCAACTAAATTAAGCAATAAAAGATTGTATATTTAAATATCGATTCCCTGCCCCAACTTTGTGTTCCAATAACTGTTATTGTTTTATGAACAGAACCATCGCCTGTATCCTTACTATAGTGTTGATTGCCGGATTTACCGGATGCACAGGGCAGGGAAGATCCTTTGTTCCCTCCATCCCCGGTTATGACGCTTCCAAAAAGCAAACGGTAGTGCTGGATAAGGACCTGCTGGAGATCTCGGGCATGTTCTGGCTGGCCAATAGCACCATCGCCGCCATCAACGACGAAGAAGGTAAGGTATTCCTCATCGACCCCGAAGACGGTGATTACCATGTCAGGAAATTCGGTAAGAAAAGAGACTATGAAGATATCGTACAGCTCGATACCTTCTATTTTGTACTGGAAAGCAATGGTAATATTCACCGGGTACCCATAAACGTAAAACACGTTGAGGAGGAATATGAGTTCCATCGCAAGAAGAAGATCGAATTTGAAAGCCTGTACATAGATCCCAACAATCGGCTCATCTTACTGAGCAAAGAACAGCGCGAATCAAAGAAAGGAGTGCTGGCCTACAGTTTCGACCCCATTACTATGCAGTATTCGGATACTCCCGTGTATACGATCAGGTGGAAAGATATCCGCAATATGCTGAAGAACAACAATGCCGAGTTCAAGCCTTCGGCAGCCGCCATCCATCCCATCAAAAAGACTTTGTTCATTGTGGCCAGCATCGGCAAAGCCATGCTGGAAACCACGCTCGACGGGGAAGTGCTGGCTGCCTGGCAACTCAACCCGGATCAGTTCCCCCAACCCGAAGGCCTCACATTTGCGCCCAATGGTGATATGTATATCTCCAATGAAGGGGTGGATGGGAAAGCAACGATATTGAAGTTCCCGTACAGCGGTACAAAAAAATAGCAGCGCTGCAAGTAATATCAACAGTATGAAGAGGATCTATACCTGGCTGGTTTTATTGTTTTCCATTTTTTCTGCGACAGCTTCCGCGCAGGACACCATCGCCTATCGCATCATCCTTGTAGGGGACGCCGGAAAGCAGGTCAATGGCCGTCACCCGGAACTGGAATTGATGAAGGCCAGATTCAAGCTAGATGACCGCACCACAGTGCTTTTCCTGGGCGACAATGTGTATCAGCATGGCCTGCCAGACTCCCTCGCCGCCAATTACGCAGAAAAGAAACTGATCCTCGACAACCAGATCAACTCCATAAAAGGCACACCCGCACAGGCATGGTTCATACCCGGTAACCACGACTGGAATAAAGGAAAACGCGATGGATTCAACCAGATCCAGCACCAGTCGCACTATGTTGAATCCCTGCAACTACCCAATATACATTTTGCCCCATTGGAAGGATGCCCCGGTCCCGTAGAAATAAAGCTCACCAATGATATCACCCTGCTTATCATCGACAGCCAGTGGTGGTTCCAGCAGGAAGGCAGGCCCGGGGAAACCTCGGACTGCGATTGTAAGACCAATGATGAGCTTACACTCGCCCTGAAAGATGCGCTCTACCGCAACCGTAACAAGCTCGTGATCTTCGCCGCCCATCATCCCTTCAGAACACATGGAGAACATGGCGGTTATTTCACTATCAAGCAGCATATCTTCCCGCTTACGGAAGTGAATGAGAACCTATATATTCCGTTACCAGTTATCGGTTCTATATATCCGTTATCCCGATCCTGGTTCGGCAATATCCAGGACCTGCCGCATCCTGTATACAAGAAATATATCCAATCCCTGGATACCCTGCTCAACAAGCATCCCTATGCGATCCGCGTGGGAGGCCATGAGCATACATTGCAGTACATGGAAAATAATGGGCAGCAGCATATCGTAAGCGGCGCCGGATCCAAACAAAGCCAGGTAAAATACGGAAAGGATACCCGCTTCGCCAATGAAGGCACTGGCTTTGCTGTACTCGAGATCTCCACTGGCGGAAATATCGGTCTCACCTTTTATTCTTCACTCGCAAAGTCGGATGATAAAGTTCTGTACAGGACCAGCCTGCCTCCTTTCAAGTTGAACAATGCTGAACTAACGATAGAAACCGCTCCCCAACTGCCAGATTCCTTCACTACCATCACAGCCTCTTATTACAAGGCAGGGAGTTTCAAAAGATGGTTGCTCGGAGAGAATTACCGGAAAGAATGGACCAGCACTATCACCGTGCCCGTTTTCGATATCGGCAAAGAGCGCGGAGGCCTCAAGCCCACCAAACGCGGTGGCGGTATGCAGTCGCGCTCCCTCCGGCTGGAAGATGCACAGGGCAGGGAGTTCGTGTTGCGTAGTGTAGAGAAGTATCCCGACAAAACCCTGCCGGAAGAATTCAGGAAAACTTTCGTGAAGGACGCCGTGGTAGATGGCATCTCGGCCTCCTATCCATTTGCTGCACTGTCTATCCCGCCGCTTGCAACAGCAGCAAAAGTACCGCATGCCAATCCCAAACTGGTATGGTTACCCGATGATCCGCGACTGGCTCAGTACAGGCAGGACTTCGGCAATGGCCTCTATCTTTTTGAAGAAAGGGAACCACTCGACCTTCCTAAAACTTATAGCACAGACAAGGTGATCGAAAAGCTGCAGGAAGACAATGATAACAAAACAGATCAGAAGGCCGTCTTACAGGCAAGGCTACTCGATATGTTCATCATGGACTTCGATCGTCATGAAGATCAATGGCGCTGGGGTGCCAGTGAAAGCGGCAAAGGAAAGGGAAAGACCTATTTCCCCATTCCCCGCGACCGCGACCAGGCCTTCTTCACCAATGACGGCGTGATCCCCTGGCTGATCAGCCGGTCATGGCTCATTCCCAAATTCCAGGGATTCCGCGCAAAAGCAAGGAATATCAACACCTTCAATTTCAATGCAAGGTATTTCGACCGGTCCTTCCTGAATGACCTGTCTGAAAAAGACTGGAGCGAAGGCGTAGACCAATTTCTCCCGCTCATGACGGATACCATTATCCGAGAAGCCATGAACCGGCAGCCACAGGAGATCCACCAGAACGCCGCTCCCCGTATCATCAACATCCTGCAACAACGCAGGAACTACCTGAAACAGGATGCCTTTCAGTACTATCGCTTCCTTGCCAAAGAAGTAGATGTGGCAGGATCAGACAAACGCGAATTATTTGAGATCACCCGCAATGAGGATGGTTCCGTAAAAGTAGTGGTGCGCAAGATCAACAAGGATGGGGAAGAAACGAAAAAACTGTATAGCCGCACTTTCAAATATGGCGAAACCAAAGAGATCAGACTGTATGGAATGGGAGGCGAAGATAAATTTGTGCTTAATGGCAATGGCCGCAAAAGCATCCTCGTTCGTATCATCGGTGGTCCCGGCGCCGATACGGTGGAGAATTCGGCTATCCATGCCAGTGGTAACAAAACAAGGATATACGATCTCAGCACCGAAGCCAATGCCGTCATCGGGGAAGGAAAAGAATTGAAAAAATTCTCTTCCGATCCGGCAGTGAACGATTACGACCGGAAATCTTTCAAATATAATATCCTGGCTCCCCTGGTCACTGCTGCCTTCAATCCTGATGATGGCGTATTCCTTGGCGCAGGGTTCAAATATACCGGCAACAAATTCCGTCGTAACCCTTCAGTGATCCATAAACTGCTGGTCAGGCATTCACTCGCCACCAATGCCTTTACAGTTCGCTACAGCAGCGATTTCCGCAGGGTCATCGGTAAGTCGGACATATTCGTATATGCCAACCTGAATGCACCCGATTATGTTACCAATTTCTTTGGCC
>JAGIAP010000183.1 GCA_017744805.1 Chitinophagaceae bacterium
GTTCACGTTGGTCCTGGCACTGATACTGGCAAAGCTGGTGCCGCTGTATTCATAAGCTATGTATAATGAACCGCCGGTATATACGAAACCAGATTGAAGATTCACAGACACAGTGGCTTCGTCGATAACCCCTGTTGGGAGATCGAATAGGCCGCTGTATACGGAGGACATAGTGGAAATGGCCGTTGCCCAGGTGGTGGATTTTGCGTTGACAGTATTGGAGCTGTTCTCCAGGTAGAATTTGATATTGCCATTGGTGGGAATTTCGGTACCGCCTGCAAATTTGAAACCGATAGACCGGATATTGGTACCGGCAGGAAGGTTGATCTCCGATGCCCGCAGTATGAAATGAGCTCTCAGGTTGGTATGGTAGGCAAGCCCATTTGGCGCTACCAGATCTGAAGAGAAACTGGTGGTTTCCGGAACCAGTTTGGAAATCACTGTCTGCGCATGAACGCCGCTAACCGTAATGCACAGCAATACCGCCGTGAATACGGATGTGAAAACAGTTCTCAGGTTATTCATAAGGGTCAGAGGTAAAGTTTTTCTAAGGATTTCAGATTAGCTTTGATAATAATGTGTATCTGCCACGCAGCCGGATCTTACCTTGATGCGTAGTTTTCCGATAGCTCCCACTGCTAACGTTCCGGTATTGAAATTAGTCTGTTCAACAGCCTGAAAATTCATTATTTTTCATAACTGATCAAACCCGGATGCCAGCCCCCTGGTGTCCGATTCCCAAACGGTTAACTACTATCACATGAAGAGAATCTTTTTAGCAGGGTGCTTTGGCGCCTTATCCTCTGCTATGATGGCCCAGGAAGCCAGGCTCCTTCGCTTTCCTGCCGTTCATGGCAACACGGTTGTGTTCTCTTATGCCGGCGATCTGTACACGGTGGCCCGCAGTGGAGGCACTGCCCGTAAACTCACCAACCACCCGGGATATGAGATGTTCCCTCGTTTCAGTCATGATGGTAACACCATCGCTTTTACCGGCCAGTACGATGGCAATACGGAAGTATTCACCATTCCCGCTACAGGAGGCATCCCAAAAAGGATCACCTGGTCGGCTACGCTTACGCGTGATGATGTCTCCGACCGCATGGGGCCCAATAACGTAGTGCTTGGATGGACGCCGGACGATAAGCAGGTGATCTACCGCAATCGTGGCAATTCCTCCAATCCCTTCCGTGGCCAGATATACCAGGCGCCTCTCGATGGCGATCTTCCCAAAGAGCTTCCCTTTGCCGTAGCCGGATGGGCCAGCTATAATGAGGATGGCAGCAAACTGGCCATGAACCGCGTGTTCAGAGAGTTCAGAACATGGAAACATTACAAGGGAGGCATGGCAGACGATATCTGGTTGTACGATATGAAGTCGGGCAATTCGGAAAACCTCACCAACAATACAGCCCAGGATATCTTTCCCATGTATTACAAGGGTTCGGTATATTTCTTCAGCGACCGCGACCGGGTGATGAACCTCTTTGTGGTGGACCCTTCCACCAAACAGGTGCGTAAGCTCACCAATTTCACCGAGTATGATTGTAAATTCCCATCCTTGGGAGATAATGCCATCGCTTTTGAGAACGGAGGCTATATCTATCTCTATGATCTTACCACAGGCAAAGAAGAAAGGCTCAATATCAGCTTGGCTGAAGACCGTTCCGGTGCCCGTCCCAAGCTGGTGGATGGTTCAAAATTCATAGAATCTTTCGCGATAGCGCCTGATGGCAAGCGCGCCGTGTTCAGCGCCCGTGGCGATGTTTTCACGGTGCCCGAAAAGAATGGTGTAACGCGTAACCTCACCCGAAGTAGCGGCGCGCACGACCGTGCCGTATCCTGGAGCCCTGATGGTAAATGGATCAGCTATATCAGCGACCAGAGCGGAGAGGACGAATTGTATTTCCAAAAGCAAGATGGCTCCGAGCCTGCCAAAGCGCTCACAAAAGGCGGCGGTAGCTATAAATTCTATCCCGTATGGAGCCCGGACAGCAAATGGATCCTCCTGGCAGACCGTGCACAGGACCTCTATTTCATCAATGTGGCCACTGGTGCCAAAACCCTGGTGACCCATTCCGATGCCCGCGAGATCAGCGATTATTCATGGGCGCCGGATAGCAAATGGATCGCTTATACATCACCGGGAAAAGCAAGAGGTTTCGATGTTGTCAAACTCTATAACCGTGAATCCAAAAAAGAGATCACAGTTACAGACGAATGGTACAATAGCGGGGCGCCCGCTTTCAGCCCGGATGGTAAGCTACTCTGGTTCGTTTCGCAACGCGATTTCAACCCCGTGTACAGTCAAACGGAATGGAACCATGCTTATGTAGACATGAGCAAGCCATATTTCGTTCGCCTTACCAACTCCTCCAAATCGGCATTTCAACAAGAGAGTGATGAGGTGAGCATCAAAGAAGGAGCGGCTCCTCCCAAAGCTCCCGATGCAAACAAAGCTGCCAACCCGGATTCTATCGTTATCACCATCGATGAAGAAGGCATTGCAGATCGCATCGAAAGCCTGCCCGTCACACCAGGCAACTACAACTCTTTGACACCTTACACTGATGGCGTTTTCTATGCAACCGGTTCTTCCCGCAATTCCCCCTCATTGAAATTCTATAGTCTCAAAGACAAAAAAGAGAATGATCTCGGTGTATTTGCGCAGATCGAGATCAGCGACAATAAGAAGAAGGTGCTGGCACGCAGAGGCAATGATTATTTCCTCGAAGACCTCAGCACCATGAAGCTGGATCTTAAGAACAAGCTCGATCTCGAAGGCCTCAAATTCACCACCGATCTGAATGCCGAATGGAAGCAGGTATTCGATGAGAGCTGGAGGCAGATGCGCGATTTCTTCTACGATCCCAATATGCATGGCGTGAACTGGAAAAAGATACATGACCGTTATGCCGTGCTGGTTCCCTACGTCAATCACCGCAACGACCTCACGTATATCATCGGGGAGATGATCGCCGAGCTGAATATTGGTCATGCTTACGTGAATAGCGGCGACCGTCCCGAAGTGGAGCGCATCAAAACGGGTATGCTAGGCGCGAGGTTCAGTCGCGACAGATCAGGCTATTACAAGATCGACAGCATTCTCTCCGGTGAGAGCTGGGATAAGACCCTGGTATCACCTCTGCGTCAGCCCGGCGTCAATATCAAAAAAGGCGACTACATCATCAGCATCAACAACACTGATGTGAGCAAGTTGGGTAACCTGTACGAAGCCCTTGCCGGGAAGGCAGACCAGGTGATCGAGATCAGTGTCAACAGTACAGCTTCTCCCAATGGGGCGAAGAAATATTTCGTGAAGCCCATCGCCGACGAATCCCAACTCTATTACCACGAGTGGGTGCAACAGAATATTGCCAAAGTGAATGCCGCCTCTGGCGGTCGTATCGGCTATCTCCATATCCCGGATATGGGCCCTGCCGGTCTGAATATGTTCGCCCGCTATTTCTATCCGCAGCTCGACAAGGAAGCGCTGATCATCGACGACCGTGGCAATGGTGGCGGCAATGTATCTCCCATGATCATCGAGCGGCTTCGTCGCGAGATCAGCATGGGTACGCTGATGCGCAATGGTAAGTTCTCCGGCACACGTCCAGCGCAAACCCATATCGGGCCTAAGATCTGCCTGATAGATCAGTACTCTGCTTCCGACGGCGACCTCTTCCCGTTCCAGTTCCAATATTATAAGATCGGTCCACTGATCGGGCAACGCACCTGGGGTGGTGTAGTAGGCATCCGCAACTCACTTCCCTTCATCGACGGCGGTGATCTCCGCAAACCCGAGTTCGCCAGCTTCGCTGCCGATGGATCAAAATTCATCATCGAAGGAGAAGGCGTTCATCCCGATATCGAGATCATCAACGACCCACACCAGGAATATCTCGGTAACGATCAGCAACTCAAACGAGGAATTGAAGAACTGTTGAAACAATTGCAACAAAAAGGAAAACAAGGCGTGCCGCCGTTGCCGCCATTCCCTGATAAATCGCGCTGACGCGGGGGGCGCTTCTGAATTTCTATTTTTTTGTCGCAAAGGGATATGAACGCCGGTTGGGAAACAAACCACCGCAGGTGGGGTGGTATGGGGCTTGGGATTTGGAGAGATGGGGCTGTGGTAGTTGAGCCGGGCTTCTTCGCTTATGTTTCCAAGACCGGCTTTTCATATCCCTTTGCTCCATCTCCCCGAAGGTGCAGCAAAGAAATTCAGAAGCGCTTAAAAAAAAGAATGGGGGTAAGTGTGCATCTTCACAAGTGAATACAGGCAGTTAATGTTGGTGTTCATTTCAGCACAATAAATTGGTATTTGATGAAATGAAGATGTGATGAGAGGTAGAGCAAAGTAAGGCCAGATAAAGTGAGTTGAGATGTGATATAATAAAGCGAAGACAACTTCCTGTGTTCAACATTTCAATAAACAATTTTTGAAAAGAGTGCATCACCTGTTAAGTTTACTCAGGGTGATGCACTCTTTCCCCCTTTTCCCCATTCCAGATGCCGGAATTATCCCTCAACCAAAAATGATTTGAATAGCGGGGAACATAATCAGCTGCCATATATTTTCATCACCCCAAATAGCGGGGAGAAAATTTGTTGCACTCTTATGGTGTGCTGCCGGTGAGGGATATGAAACCCGGGCCTTAGAAACATAAGCGAAGAAGTTGAATAGAATTCCCAACCCCTCATCTATCCCCTCAAAAGCCCAATAGAGATCCACCTGCGGTGGTTTGTTTCTTCAGCCCGGGTTTCATATCCCTCACCGGCCCCCCGTAAAGGCAAAACAAACCCCGCCACATCAACGCAGCGGGGTTTCATCAAATCAAATCAAAATATATTATTGGAGATTAACTTCCCAGCGCCTGTATCACATCATACTTGGTAACGATGTGATAATTACCGGCATCATCCTTCCCCAGCACCGCTCCGTTGTCTTTATTGATGAGGTTCCGGAGTTTTTCAAGAGGCGTATTGAATTCAACGATCGGGAATGCTTGTTCCATTACGCTCTCGATAGTTGCGGATTTGATATCGGGATTGCTGAATACTTTTTGGAACAATCCGCTTTCGCTGATGGCGCCGATGATACCATTGCCATTCATGACGGGGATATGTTCGATATCATATTTCTTCATCAGTTCTACTGCTTCACTCACAGTATGCGAAGGTTGGATGGTCACGAGTTTTTGTTTGGCACTTCTGCCATTGACGATATCGCGGAAGGTCTTCACATCCAGGAAGCCGCGTTCCATCATCCATTGATCGTTGTAGATCTTGGCAACGTAGCGGCTACCATGATCATGGAAGATGCAGACCACCACATCGTCTTTGGTGAGCTTGCTGCCGAGTTGCATGAGTCCCTGGAGACAGCTGCCAGCGCTGTATCCGCAGAAAAGACCTTCTTCCTTGGCGAGACGGCGGGCCATCACGGCGCCATCTTTATCGGTCACTTGTTCAAAATGATCGATCACGCTCATATCGTAGTTCTCGGGAACAAAATCTTCCCCGAAGCCTTCGGAAATATAGGGGTGTACTTCATTCATATCGATCTCACCGGTATTGAAATATTTGGTGAGCAAAGAACCAAATACGTCGATAGCCCAGACCTGGATATTGGGGTTCTTCTCTTTCAGGAACATGGCGGTGCCTGTTACAGTGCCGCCGGTGCCTGCGGTGCAGACCAGGTGAGTGATCTTGCCATCGGTCTGTTCCCAGATCTCAGGACCGGTAGACTCGTAGTGAGCCAGGCGGTTGGCGAGGTTATCGTATTGGTTGCAGAGGAAAGAATTGGGGATCTCCTGGGCCAGCCTGCGGGCTACGGAGTAGTAGGAGCGGGGATCATCGGGCTCCACATTGGTGGGGCAAACGATCACTTCGGCGCCTACGGCCTTGAGGATGTCCATTTTTTCCTTCGATTGCTTATCGGTGGTGGTGAAAATACATTTGTATCCTTTCACACAGGCTGCCAGGGCCAGGCCCATGCCGGTATTGCCACTGGTGCACTCGATGATGGTGCTGCCGGGTTTCAGTTTGCCTTCTTTCTCTGCTACTTCTACCATTTTGAGGGCCATACGGTCCTTGATGGAGTTACCAGGGTTGAAATAGTCCACTTTTGCCAGCACGGTGGCGGGCAACTGCTTCGTGATCTTGTTGAGCTTGATCAATGGCGTATTGCCAATCGTTTCGAGAATATTCTGTTTGATATTCATAATTATGTAGTTCTGGGGCAAAGGTAAGGTTTTGCTACGGGCCGGGAGGCGCGTTGATCTGCAGGATTCATTAAATTTATACCATGAAATGCAAGAGAGTTTATTTTATCAGCGGACTTGCGGCCGATGAACGGGTATTCAGGTATATTCATTTGCCTGAAGGAGTTGAAATGGTGCACCTTAACTGGATCACTCCCTTGAAAAATGAGTCCCTTTCCAATTATGCATTGCGGCTTTCCGAAAAAATTGATCCCAGTGAGCCTTTTGCCCTGGTAGGACTTTCATTCGGAGGCATGCTGGCCACGGAGATCGCTATACGAATGAAGCCCGTGCAGACCATCCTGATCAGCAGCATTCCCCTGAGCGCTCATTTGCCGAAATATTTCAGGGCAGCCGCTTCCATCAACTTGCATAAGATGATACCTATCGGATTTGTAAAAATGATGGCGAAAAGCAAACGCTTTTTCACCAGGGAAACAGGGGAGGATAAGAAGATACTCTGGCAGATCATCGATGAAAGCGATAACCGTTTTATCCGCTGGGCCATGGGCGCTATCCTGACCTGGAAAAATGAAGAGCTTCCGGTTCCCCTGATGCATATCCATGGCACCAGGGATGAAGTGCTGCCAGGCCGTTTTACTACCCCTACACATTCGATTCCCAGGCATGGGCATTTACTGGTAATGACGGCTCCCGGCAAAGTGAATAACTTATTGGCTGAAGTGGTTGGCAACTAAATAAAACAAACTTTTTTCTTTCTTCCCAAACCTTACATTTGCTGCCCCGAATTAAGGGACCCGATCCCATTCCGGCCGTTCGTTAAATTAACTAATATCATGGAACCTAAGTACAGTCAAAAGATCGCCGAGAAACTGAATCTTACCCTAAAACAGATCAATAACGTTTTCGACCTCAATGCTGAGGGCGCCACCATCCCGTTCATGGCGCGCTACCGTAAGGAAGCTACCGGCAATATGGATGAGGTAGCGATCGGAAATGTGGTGGAACAGATCAACTATTTCAATGAGCTGGACAAGCGCAAAGAGACCGTTGTGAAGACCATCGAAGGATTGGGTAAACTGACGCCTGAACTGAAACAGCGTATCGAAGATTGTTATGATGCCACTGAGCTCGAAGACATCTATCTTCCTTATAAGCCCAAGCGTAAAACACGCGCTACACAGGCTATCGAGAAAGGTCTCGAGCCCCTGGCCAAGCTCATTTTCGAGCAGGGGAACGAAGATATTTCCGCTGAAGTGGAAAAGTATTTCAATGAGCAGGTGAAAGATTCCAAAGAAGCACTGCAGGGCGCCCGCGATATCATTGCTGAATGGGTGTCTGAAAATGAACAGGCGCGTAACAAAGTGCGTCAACTCTTTACTGAAACAGCCAGCTTCTCATCCAAAGTGCTCAGCAGCAAAAAAGATGAAGAGGAAGCACAGAAATACCGCGACTACTTCGAGTTCAATGAGCCGCTGGCCGATAGTCCCTCACATCGTATCCTGGCGATCCGTCGTGCAGAGAAGGAAGGTTACCTGGTGATGGACATCAATGTGGATCAGCAGACTGCCGTAGATGACCTCAACAGGATATTCGTGAAAGGATCGAGCCCCCTGGCCGGTGAAGTGAAGAAAGCGGTGGAAGATTCTTTCGACCGCCTGCTGAAACCCAGTATCGAGAACGAATTCCGCCTCATCAGCAAGAACAAGGCTGATGATGAAGCCATACAAGTATTCACCGAGAACCTGCGCCAATTGCTGCTGGCATCGCCACTGGGCAGCAAACGCGTGTTGGCGTTGGATCCTGGCTTCCGCACCGGTTGTAAACTGGTTTGCCTGGATGCACAGGGTAATTTCGTACATAACAGTACCATCTATCCGCATCCTCCGCAGAATGAGTGGAGCAAAGCCACTGCTGAACTGAAATTCCTGGTAGATAAATTCGACATCGAAGCCATCGGTATCGGTAACGGAACTGCCGGTCGTGAAACAGAGCAGTTGGTGCGCAGTATCGATTTTGGAAAGCCGGTGAGCGTATTCCAGGTGAACGAGAGTGGCGCTTCCATCTATTCCGCATCCGAAGTGGCACGGGAGGAATTCCCTGATCAGGATGTGACCGTTCGTGGTGCCGTGAGCATTGGCAGAAGACTGCTGGACCCGCTCAGCGAACTGGTGAAGATCGATCCCAAATCCATCGGCGTAGGTCAGTACCAGCACGATGTGAACCAAACCAAATTGAAAGATGCACTGGACAGGGTAGTGGAAAGTGCCGTGAACTTTGTCGGCGTGGATGTGAACACCGCTTCCAAACACCTGCTGGTATACGTTTCAGGTCTTAGCTCTACACTTGCAAAGAATATAGTTGAATACCGTGCAAAGAACGGCGCCTTCAAGAGCCGTGAAGAGTTGAAAAAGGTTTCATTGATGGGCCCGAAAACATTCGAGCAGTGCGCGGGCTTCTTACGTATCCCCGGCGCAGAGAATGTGCTCGATAATTCTTCGGTTCACCCTGAGAGTTATTTCGTGGTGGAACAGATGAGCAAGGACCTGGGCGCTTCTCCCATAGAACTGATCCAGCAAGCCGATCTCCGCAAGAAGATCGACCGCAAGAAATACATTTCTGAAAAAATAGGCGAGTTCACTATCGAGGATATCCTGAAAGAACTGGAGAAACCGGGTCGTGACCCGCGTGCGCAGATCGAAGAATTCCGTTTTGAAGATTCGATCAAAGCTATCGAAGACGTGAAACCCGGAATGGTGGTGCCTGGTATCGTTACCAATATCACCAATTTCGGTGCATTCGTGGATATCGGCGTAAAGCAGGATGGACTGGTGCATATCTCCCAAATGAGCAATACCTATATCAGCGATCCCAATGAAGTGGTGAAACTGAACCAGAAGGTAACGGTGACAGTAACCGAAGTGGATGTGGCCCGTAAGCGTATTAGCCTGAGCATGAAGGATAGCAGCAAAGGAAGCAGTAAACCATCGGGTGGCGGTGGAGAGAGAAGGCCTAACACCGGCGGTGGACAGAAGAGCCAACCTAAGAAATCAGAGCCGCTGAATCCCTTCCAGGCTAAACTGGCGGAGCTGAAAAAGAAGTTCAACGATTAATCAATTATTGTATTGATAAAAGCAAAAGGAACAGGTGAGAGCCTGTTCCTTTTGCTTTATTGTAGTCAATTGATCTCAGGAAGGTGGAATTGTGAAGGTAGTCCAGCGGTTGACGAAATAAGGCTTACCCTTTTTGTATTCGCAGGTTTTGGTGAGCATACGGAATTTGCCTTTCGAGACGGGCTTAACTCTTTTTTCTTTGGCGGGACTATCAGCATGGGTATCCCATCCAGCGAAGCCAATTTCTTTCCATTCCCCCGCTTTCAGAGAATAGGCGACAAGACTTTTATACCTGCTGGCACAACTGGAGAGCCAGATACAAATTTCCTGAATACCGTCCTGGTCAATATCTCCGATTGTGAACATACTATCGGGGTGACAACAATAGGAGTCGGTGATCAGTGGAGGAATTGTTGTATCGGAGAAAATATAGGCTTCGCCATCATCACATAAATTCATTGCATCTATGACATATACTGTATCCCTGAGCTTGTTTTGGTTGATATGACCAAGATCCTTTCCGGGCTCCCAATTCTCCAGGGCGAACAACCTGGCAGTGTCCGGATCAGCCGTCAGATAGCATGTATCCCTCAGTATCTTCCTGTAATAATGTTGTAATATGCTTTCCGGTTTATCCATGAGTTTACTGGTATGCCTGATATAAGTATCTAGTGCTTTCAACCCAATGGCCGGATGATAAACGGGAGAGTCGTTGTTGGTGAACTTTGGAACTGAAATGCTATCTGGAGATGGTTTGAGAAGTACAGGCCTGTGTTTGTCCCTGCAGGCCAGCATTGTTACAAGTATGAAAAATGCGGGAAATAATTCAGGTTTGATTTTCATTTATCGGAACTTTAAAAAGTCATAAGCAGCTATGACGATTTATGCAATGACTACCATTCAATATACTTTGGTTGCAAGCTCCGGAACAAAAAAGGAAGTCATTGACTTTCCCTGTAATTTTCCCATTTTCTTTGAATACTCACTCTGTTATCTCCCTGTTCTTCTTCTGTTTTTTCCTGATGGCCGTATCAATGAGTGCGAGTGCCAATACAACAGTAACGATGGCCATACTATTGAATAAGGTACTGCTCATATACTTGCCCAGGTTCAGTTCGGGGAGTTTGAACGATGAGTTTGGTTTGTTGAGAGCGCTCCAATCTAATGATACGCCTACGTACACAAGCATAGCCACAAAGCTCACCAAAAAGAAGATGGCAATGCCCCGGATCACCGGTTTTTTTATATAGCTGCTGGCGGCAGGCGCTATCTTTTCATGGGCGATGGCATCCATCACATTCGCAGAGAAGCGCATGGAAGGCTCATCCAGCTCTATGTTCTGCTGAAGCAACTGATGGGCATCCAGTAGCTCATGGTATTTCCTTCTCCACTCGATATTCTCTTCAATGAGCTTTTCGATAAAGCTGCGCTCTTCGGTGGAACTGAGGCCATCGATATAGTCCCAGAGCCGCAATTCCATGTTCTCGAAATTATTCATAGCTGCCTTTTGAATTGAACGATGATTTTTAGTCTGCGATGTTCCTTACTTCTTCCGGAAAATATTCTTCCATCTTGTTCTTCAGTCTTGCCCTGGCCCGGTGTAGTTTCACTTTCACCGTATTGGGGTCGATGCCCATAATG
>JAGIAP010000184.1:0-4381 GCA_017744805.1 Chitinophagaceae bacterium
ATCCCGCATTGGAAAGAAGTGTACAAAAAATATCATGATAAAGGGTTCGAGATAGTGGGGGTAACGGATGATAGTCGCTGGAAAGACTGGTTCAAGGCGCTTGAAGTGGAAAAGATGCCCTGGATACAGGTGGCGGACGAGTTCCCCGAAAAATTCATGCCTTCCCGGGTAGGCAGGTTGTATATGGCACCTTACCTGCCTTGTTATGTGTTGTTGGATAAAGAAGGAAAGATCTTGCTGCACAATGCCTCCAAGGAGCAGATCGATGAAAAATTGAAGGAGCTTTTAGGTAGTTGATCAGATGATACATCAGTTTTCAAAAAGGGCTCCCGGGAGCTCTTTTTGAATGCCTCGATTGAAATCCTCCGGTCTTTGTCTGGGCCTTTGTTGCTGTAGGTTTTACGCCTTTGGGTATGAAAAGATGATCATCGAAAAGCGAAAACCAGATCCTTTGCACCTGGTGTATATAAGAGATGATCCTGATCCGGTTCCCCTGGTTGAGATAGAGCTCCCAGCGCCCGTCTTTCAGAGGCCTGAGCAGGAATTCGGTGGTACCATGTTCCATATAATAAGTTCCAGTGGGATGCCTCAGAAAGCCCAGTCTTTGCAGCTTTTGCGTATCGATGGCGATAGGGGAAAGGTCTTTCAACAGGTCAGGGATATTCCCGAAATGTTCATCCCTTACCTGCATGGGTTTCCCATTCTTATTGAACAGGGCAAAGAGGGATATTTCTTCTAATTCTACGGGCATTGCATGTTTCCTTCCCGCTGTAAAAATACTAAAAGAATTAGCAAATCATAATACTGTTTTCCTGAATTCATTCGGAACGGAGATGAGCATCGATCTCATCCAGTTTGCTGATCATATCATCGATCTCAGCAGTTTGCTTTTTCACAGTCCTGGGCCGGAGCACGAACCAGGCGAAAAGGAACCAACCTGTTGTAAGGCCGTAGGCAAGGATCATCCGGAAAGTATTGGCATGTACAAACTCGTAGATATAGAGGAGTATGCCAATGCCCATCAGTAAGAAATAGACACTGATGCCATAGGTATGCATGAACCTGGCGCGCTGCCTGTATTTCCTGAGTGATTGCAGGTATTGATGGTTGCTGGTGTCGGCACTGTTATGTTTCAGCAATAGCCCAAGCATATTGGAATTTACAACCACACCGGCGCCAATGGCCAGCAGGGCAAGTGCGATACCAACCCTGGTGGATATGAATTTGAAATCGTACCGGGTGATGATCAGTACCAGGAAAACCAGTGTGAACAAAAGTAATGCCACCAGTCCGAAACTTTTGAGTTGCATGAGCCGCCTGCGGTTCTTCACGGTTACGATGGCCTGTTTGATATCGGGCGCTTTGGCTGCAGGCGCTTGCTGCCAGAGTGATTGGATGTCTTCAAAGTTGTTCATACGCCTGTAATTTTTTAAGGAGTTTTTCTTTGATGCGATGTACTTTCACGCGGGTATTGCCTTCCGATAGGCCTGTCACCGCTGCGATCTCGGCCTGGGGCAACCCTTCCAGTACCAGCGAAATAATGATCCTATCGGGCTCTTCCAGGGTGGCGATGCAGCGGTACAATTGCCTGATCTTTTCTTCCCGGTTCGGTTCAGGAATATCGGGCAGTTGAAATGGGAGCTCTGCTTTGGGCATCCGCTTGCTCTTTTCCACGCTGCGAAGGCAGGTATTGGTGGCGATGCGATAGATCCAGGTACTGATAGCAGCCTCACCACGGAATGTGTGCAGCTTCTGCCAAACGATGATGAAGGTTTCCTGGGCAAGGTCCTGCGCCTGCGCTTCATCATTCACATAACCCATGCATAACCGGAAGATCTTAGGATACCAGGTGGTGTAGATTTTCTCGAATTCCATTACTGTAAAAATGTAACAAGCTGTTGGAAAAACCAATCTTTATCGTCGTACATGATGAAATGAAGTCCTTTTGTGGAATAATGGATATACTTTGTCTGCAGCGCGGCATATTGTTGTTGCAATTGTGTATCCTGTTTTTGGAAGGGCGCTTCCAGTAATATGAGGCTGGGGCATTTGATCTTGCCGATCTTTTCACGGAGATCAGTATTCGTGAACTGGCAATAGATCCGTCCCATCGTACTCCGGTCACTGTCCATGCTCCATTTGATGGCAGTGGCAATTTTAGAGGTATCGGCGATCATGGAAGGGATGATCTGCTTTTGCATCTGGTAAAGTTGTTCATTGCTCATGCCGGTGAACTGTTTTACCATGGGGCTGCAATCAGCATCTGGATTGGCTTTGGCGGCAGGGTTGAACAACGCATTGAGATAAGGCACTGCATCCACTACCACGATCTTGCTGATCAGTTCAGGATGATCGGCAGCGAAGGACATGACGATGCCACCTCCGATACTATGCCCGATCAATACTACCTGGTTGAGTTTGTTCTTTTCGATATAAGTGGCGATACCATTTTCCCAATCACGAAGATTGGCTTCGCCCTGTGCGGGCTCTCCGGCAAATCCGGGAAAAGTGATCACATGGCAGGTGAGGTCTTTCGAGAATTTGTCGACTGTTTCGTCCCAAACCTGGCCCGGGCAACTGAATCCGGGGATGAAGATGGCCTGTGTTTTTCCATGGCCGCTGACCGTTACATGCAACTGAGGGGTGGTTTGCGCAAAAACGTTCAGCAATAAAAGTGTAAAAAAGAAGATCAGGAATAAGGCCTTGAAGGTGTTCTTTCTCATGTTGGTTGTTTTATAGGATTTGGATACGGGCACAGTCCGGTTGTTACAGTTGCACTGAGAAATTTTTTCAAGGGGGGGGCTGGCAATCCCTGGCCTAGCTATTTTCTTCCAGGTCCTTCAGGGTTATCCAGGCCATCAGCCCGGCGCCGGTGACCAGGGCATCCTCATCGGGATCGAAGGTGGCGGTATGTAGCGGAGTAACTTTTTCAGTACCGGGATATTGCACACCCAGCCTGTAAAAACAGGAATCGAGCAAATGGGAGTAGCGGGCAAAATCTTCCCCGGCCATCCATTTGGGAATATCCACTACCTGCTCCTTGCCCAGGTATTCTTCCGTCCATTTCCTGGTGGCGGCGGTGAGCACTGGTTCATTATATAGAACCGGATAACCCTCCTTGATATACACATCGGCAGTGGCGCCCTTGCTGGCTACAAATTCTGTGATGGTCTTTGTAAGCAGTTGATGCGCTTCGCGCCTCCATTTTTCGTCCATGGTGCGGAGGGTGCCATCGATGGTGACCTTGTCCGGGATCACATTGTGCACGCCATCGGCAATGAACCTTCCAAAGCTCAGCACTGCCGGCAGCAATGGATTGGTTCTCCGGCTCACGATAGATTGCAGCAGCACCAGCAGTTCACTGGCAATGATAACGGGGTCGATCACCTGGTGAGGGGCAGCGGCATGGCCGCCTCTGCCAGTGATGGTCAGGTAGAGCTCGTCCACACTGGCCATATACATGCCGGCATGGAAACCGATCTTACCCGCAGGCAGTTCGGGCATTACATGCTGACCGATGATATTGAGTGGCTTCGGGTTTTCCAGCACTCCGTCCCGGATCATCATCAAAGCCCCGCCCGGCGCCAGTTCTTCGGCAGGTTGAAAAATGAATTTGACCTCGCCGCAAAATTCTTGCTCCAGCGTTTTCAGGATGCGTAAGGTGCCCAGCAGGCTGGTCATATGGAAATCATGTCCGCAGGCATGCATCACGCCTTCGTTGGCAGACTTGAAGGGAGTATCGGTGAGCTCATGGATCGGCAGGGCATCCATATCGGCCCTGAGTGCGATCACAGGTCCCTTACCGGGCTTTTTCCCTTTCAGGATACCCGTGATACCGGTTACGGACAAGCGCGTATGGTCCAGCCCGATGGCAGTGAGCTGTGCGCTCACATAATCAGCGGTATTATGTTCGTGGTATGATAGTTCCGGGTTGGCATGCAGATGTCTTCTGATCGTCAGCAGGTCCTGCTTCATGGCTGCTGCCAGTTCTTTTACTTTTTGCGCTAACATCCGTACAAGTTAAGCAGGCAGCGACTTCTTAAAAAAAATAATATTGGACTGATCTCCGGCAAGCGGTATTTACTGAAATACAGGGAATCATATATAGCGATGGCTTCATCAGGCAAATTGAGCTTGATCATTTGCGGGACCAGGGTAGTAAAATTAAACCTGTTGTTGTATCTTACTTTCTTCCCCATTAATCATTGCCACCGATGAAGAAATTTATTGTACCTGCCCTCCTGATCGTTTCCCTTGTGGCGGCAGCCATTGCTGCTGTGCCGCGCAGGCAGGCTAAACCCGTTACCAGCAAGGCTTCTGCCTCCTTTAAATGGACAGGCGCCTGGCAACCCACCCGAAAAAGCGCCGGAGACGGCATCAC
>JAGIAP010000184.1:4391-10976 GCA_017744805.1 Chitinophagaceae bacterium
AAGATCGGGCAATTCATCACCCTCCCCAAGGAATCCCTCGCCAATGTGATCTTCAATGTGCAGAATAAATTCCCCGGTTCCGCCCCCTGGGCCACCTGGGCTGTAGGGGATCTTAGCCGGATCACACCTGCGTATCCCGGCATATCCGATGCTACACATGAGGCCTGGTTGTATTATATGGACCGCCTGGGGGTGAGGGTGTTCCTGGAGATATTCCCCTTCAGGGCCAATCCCAAAAAAGGTATAACGGCTACGGATATACCCGCAGAAATGGAATTATGGTTGAAGAAATTCAGGCACCATCGCTGTGTGGTGGGCATGGGCATCGACCTCGAATATCTTGGCAAGGCCACAGATTCCGCCGTAGCCCTCTGGGATGCCAAATTGAAATCCGTGAAGCCAACTTACCGCTTATTCCTTCGTCATTACAACCCGGATTATATGCCGCCTACCTATCGTGGCAAGGGCGATCTCATCTTCATCGATGATGCTTCAGAAGGCAAACTGGACGAGCTCAACAAAGGCTTTGCCGACTGGGCCAATCGCTTTGCCCCCACGGCCTGTGCCTTTCAGGTGGGATATCCGGCAGATGAGGATGGAATGAATGGGAGTGGCGAACAAGGCTGGTGGCGTTTGTCTGACCCCGTTAAAGATTGGGGCGATGCCATCCTGCCGATGATCAGAGACTCAAAACAGGAATTGGGCTATATCTGGGTTACTGCACAGTCTGGTAAATCTTACAATACCAACTGGGACCTCACAAGAGGCGCAAAGATCCCTGCAAAAAAATGAGAGCAGGAGCTGCTTGCCTGCAATCAAAACAGCCTTATTTTGGCAGTATGAATTTGCTGAATGTCCTCCATTTCGATGCCGGGTATTGGGAAGGCTGGCTGGGGCCTGTGATGCTGCTGGTATTGTTCCTGGCGGTGTACAAGAGGAAGCTCACGCCGGCAGCGGGTTTCGTGGCTTTCCTGCTGGGGTTGACCGTATTGGAAGGCACTGGTTTTGCCGGCGCTGCCATGTTGATCGCTTTTTTTGTGATGGGAGTGCTGGCTTCCGCTTACAAGAAAAAAGTGAAAAGGTCCGTCAGGGCCGGGATCCCGCATAGCGAAGAAAGGAATATGGCGCAGGTACTGGCCAATGGCGGCATTACCGGGATGCTGGCGGTACTGGCTATCATCGATGAAGCGCATAAAGACTTGTTCGTATTTTTGATAGCCGGAAGCCTGGCCTCTGCTGCTGCAGATACCATTGCATCGGAGCTGGGAACGGTGATGGGCAGTCGCTTTGTGAATGTTTTGGATTTCCGGCGCGAGGAGCGTGGCCTGGATGGCGTGGTAAGCCTGGAAGGTACCCTGGCCGGGATCATCGCCGCTGCGGTGATCGCCCTTATTCATTCGGCCTTCATGGGATTCAGCGCCGATGCCTTGTTGATAGTGCTGGCAGGCGCAACGGGCAATTGGATCGATTCTGTATTGGGGGCTACCCTGCAGCGGAAAGGGCGCCTCGATAACGATCAGGTGAATGCCATCAATACCCTCACCGGAGCCATCGTTGCATTGGTACTGAAATTGATATTCGGATAAACCATTACGTTAGTAATTGTTCAACGATCATAAAAACCGTACTTGAATCATATGAAAGAACTACTTGCCATTGTATCCCTTCTGTTTGCGGGCTATGCCGTATCCGCACAAGGAAAAGAAGCGCCGGCACCTGCCACTATCCGTGAGGGCGCGCATAAGCTCAGCCTGCAATGGATCGGATGGGGAGAGAAATTCGGCGCCGTGCAGATCAAAAAACTCAACGACAGCACGTATTCCGTGAAAGGAGAACAGCGCTCGGACGATAAGCTGGATTTTGTAAGCGTGGATGGCAAGCTCATCATGCTCACGCCACGGAGGCTTCGCTTTGAAGGCACTATCCTCACTAAAGTGAAAGATATGAATAATGGTGAAGTGTGCGACAGAACCGGCACCTATACCTTCTTTGCCAGCGGTGTACGCAAATACTGGAGATTACAGGAAATGGATAATTGCGAAGAAGGGAATACAGTGGATTATGTAGATATCTTCTTCTGATCTTATTTCACTTTCGAGAAGGCCATCTTTACCGCCATACCTGTCAGCACGCTTGCCATGAACCATTTCTGCACGCGTAGCCAGGAAGGGTTCTTTCCGAACCAAACTGCCAGTTTCGCTGCCGACAATACGATGATGAAATTGACCGTGAAGCTGATGGTCATCTGCACCATGGCCAGTTGCAGGCTCTGTGCAAGAATGGATCCATGTTCCGGTTTGATGAATTGTGGAAAAAAGGAAAGATAGAAAACGGCGATCTTCGGATTGAGCACATTGGTCAGAAAGCCCATCGTGAATAGTTTTCCCGGCTTATCGATCTTCAGATCGGTCCTTTGTTCGAAAATACTTCTGCCCGATGGTCGTACGGCCTGGAAGGCCAACCAGAGCAGGTATACAACGCCCAGTGTTTTCAGTGTGAGATAGGCGTAAGGTATGGCCATGAAGATGGCAGTCAAACCAAATGATACCATCAGTGCATGAAATAGAAAGCCCAGTACTACTCCAATCAAAGAGATCATTCCTGCTTTCTTTCCCTGCGTGATACTGCGGGAGATCAGGTAGATCATATTCGGGCCGGGCGTGATCACCAGCACCAATGCCGCGAGGATAAATAACCATAACTCAGGAAAAGGTATCATACTGATTGCTTTGTTTGATCAAAATTGATGAATTAGCCCGGACGAAAAAAGCATCAGTTTTGGAAAGTTCAACTATATCAGAAGTGTAAAAATGAACAGGATACCTGCCACAGGGTGGGCTGATCTCAAGATCATCGTTTCTGCATTTGCCGTTTCAGGGGTATATTTGAAATAGCTCTACACCCAAAAAACTCCAATATGATCAAACGCTGCTGTATAACCGCATGGATATCCTGCATAATGTTCTCTTGTCAATCACCCCATGGTTCTGATTTGCCCATTCAAGGCACCTGGCAACTACTTTCGGGAACCACCATCACTAAGAATGATACGGTGATCACGGATTATACCAAAGGACAAAAGATGATCAAGATCATCAATGATTCTCATTTCTCTTTTCTACGTCATGATCTCAATAAAGGAAAGGATACTGCCATCTATGACGGTGGTGGGGGTATCTACTCATTGAAGGATAACAAATACACGGAGCTGCTGGAGTTTTGCAGCCATCGTCCCTGGGAGGGAAGGAGCTTCGAATTCACTGTGAGCATCGATAAGGATACATTGATCCAAACAGGACAGGAGAAATTACCCGACCTGGGTATCGACAGGATCATCACGGAAAAATATGTAAGAATAAAATAAACGTGAGGCTGCCACTTGCCGGTAGGCGAGCGACAGCCTCTATTTTTTATTTCAATACTGCTGCCAATTTCTCTTCCAGGTCTTTCCCACGCATATTCTGACCAATGATCACGCCATTGGGATCGATCAGCCAGTTCTGTGGAATGGCCTTTACATCATATTGTTCAGCCACCACATTCTTCCATCCCTGCAGGTCACTGACATGCAACCAGGGAAGTCCATCTTTCTCGATGGCCTGCACCCAGGCATCTTTTTTATTGTCGAGCGATACCGCCAGTATCTCGAAATTCTTATCCTTGAATTTTGCGTAAGCAGCTTTTACATTGGGGTTTTCTGCACGGCAGGGGCCGCACCAGCTAGCCCAGAAATCTATCAGCACATATTTGCCGCGCAAAGATGAAAGCGCCACGGGATTGCCTTCCAGGTTGTTCTGGGCAAACTCGGGCGCTACCGCGCCCATGGACGTTTTGAAAGATCTGCTGATCTTGTCTTCCAGTTTCTTGCCTTCCTCACTGTTGCGGAATCTCTCGTTCATGGCATTGAACTGTGCCTGGAATGTTTTGGGATCGCTGATGATACTCTTGCCCGTCAGGATATGCCAGCTCACATAAGAGTTGGGATGTGATGCCACAAAGGCTTCTTCGATAGGGCCGAACTCTTTCAATGTTTTAAGGAGATGGGCATAAGCCGCTTTGTAGGCTTCGCTTTCCCTGTCGGAGGCGAGGGCGGTCATCTCTTTGTTGATGGCATCCAGTTTGTCTACCACCGGCTGGCGTTCCTTTTGCAATACCTCATAATCTACCTGGGAAGCGGATCCCTTGAGGGTAGCGGTTTTCAGGCTATCGCCTTTGAGGGTGATAGCGCCTTTGTCCAGGTACACCTGTCTGCCATCGCGGCCAACGATCTCACCGGCATATCCCATGCTCAGCATCATTTGCGGGTTATCGCTGCTTTTCAATACCACCAGGATGGCGCGGACGGGACTATTGATCTTTCCCTTGAATTCAAATTTCCCTTTGCTCAGTTCAACGGTATCAGCCTGGCGTTTGCCATCGGCCACCCAGATCATGGCTACTTTACCGGGCTCGCCGATATCCCTGATACTGCCTTTGAGCTTGTATTCAAATGGGGTTTGTGCAAAGGCCATTACCGAAATAAATCCGGTAATGGCAAGCAGGGCTACTTTTTTCATTGTATTGTTATTGAGTTTTTGCGTTCATCCTTCCGGGACAGCGGGTCATCACGGCGCGCAACCTGTTCACCTGGTCCACCGTAATGGAATTCAATAAACTGGGATAACGGCTATCGTCCATCACATTGTCTGCAACATATTTCTCGTTGTCCATGCCGATCTTCACTGCATTCACATAGTTCTTCTGCTCGTTGCCATTGTATTTCCTGGTATCCTTGCAATAATCCGAGTCCGGAATTGTGGCACGATAAGTAGGAACATACAATCCATAGAATTCTCCTACAAACTGGAACACGTCTATCTTCCTTTCAAATCCGGGGAAGAAGAGGGTACGGGGCATGGCGCAAACGGTGTTCACATAATCGGTAGTGAAATCATCCTCACTGGTGGCGATGCCTGCCACACCGGGGATCAGCTCTTGTCCGGGCTGCGGGGCCAACTGCCTGGAGGCGCGGGCCGTACCCATGCTCTGATTGGAGCCGTAGGGTAATACATGGATATTCAGGAATTCTTTCGGTTTCCAGATATAGGATGCTTTGTTGTTATTGATGAATGTGATGAAATCGTTTGGCTGAAAACTGGTGGCCAACGGATTGGTCTTCACATTATCGCTGTACACTACCTTGTTGTATCCGGGCTGTATCAGGGTGGCGCCGTTCTGGTTCTTCAAAGCCAGCCTGAACTCGATATTGGCCTGTGTGCCGTTCGGGCTTACGGTCTGCTGGTTATTGATTGCGGCATTCATATTCCTGATTGCGGTTTGAAGCAGATCGTAGGTCACCGGTTGATATGACGACGGATCATAGCTCAGGTGTGTGGTGTTCAGCTCCCAAACATGAAAAATAACATCTACGAACAGTTTTTGCAAGGGCGCCGGTTTGGCGCGGAGGGCCACTGTTTTGGTGGACGACTTCCTGCCACCGATCTCTGCATGGAATTTCACACTGTCGTAGGGCATGCCATTGATGGAATAGCTCATGCCCACTTCCTTCCCCGATCTTTCTTCATAGATCTTCAGGGAGCCTTCGGGTAACTGACTGTAATCCACTTTTTCCATGGAATCCTTTCCGGATGGAAGCTTTACCAACCTGTAGGCTTCCACGATGAATTGCAGCCTGGCCTGTCCATCAGCGATCAGGCTTTTGTCTGTTGGGGAAAGATAGATGGAGTCCACATCGTTGATGGTTGGACTGTACAGTTGGTATTGAAAGCTGTCCTTTTTGCAGTTGCTGAGCAACAATACAAGCAGGGCGGCAACACATAATAAATTCCTGTTCATAATAACTGTTTCTGTATGTTGAACAATGCAATTAGTATTGAATGATGATCCAGCCGTCGTTGGGAATGATATTCCGGTTCTGCTGGATCTCTACCAGTGGGATAGGGAGCGCATAATGATAATCGTTGGGCTCCACCTTCAGGTTATAATCCGTGTTGAAGAAGCGGAGCTTACGGGTGATGGTCTTGCCGCCAAAGCGCTTGAGGTCGATCCAGCGCTTATCGGAATCCCCGAAGAACTCTTTCCTGCGCTCGTTCACGATCTCCTGCAGCAAAGCATCTCCACTCAATCCGTTAGCGGTGCCGGCATTGCGGAAGCTCTTGAACTTATTGAGGGTGATGATGGCATCATTGGTAGCGCCGGTCCTGTATTGTGCTTCAGCCAGCATCAGCCAGGCCTCTTCGGGCTTGAACAGCGCCAGGTTGCCTCTTTTTACACTTCCCTGAGTGGTGCCATCGGAGGGCCATCCCCAGTTCATGATCTTTCCTTCGGGCCCTACTTTGCCTCCTGCTACGGCCGGGTTGGCATTGAAGACAATATTGTTGCGAATATCTCCGGGCTTGAAGAGCGCACAGAGGTCTTCCTTCAATACGATATTGTCCGGACTGAAGGCATTGAGGTATTGATAGCAGCTACCATAGATGGAGCTGATGCCTCCCTGCAAATTGTTCTCCATGAACACACCGGGATAGTTGGTGAGCTTGCCGGCAAAGGCCAGGATGATATCCGGTCAGCAGGACCAACCGCCTG
>JAGIAP010000185.1 GCA_017744805.1 Chitinophagaceae bacterium
CTACTGTCCGGTTTACTTCCGGTGATGAGGAATCGCATCTGGAAGAATATTTCCATAAAAGGATCAGCTTCTATTAGCAGAGATATTTTATTTTTTTTGTATCTGAATGATACTTATACCTGCATTTTTTACGTTACTCCCTTTGCCGTATCTTGGCGGCGCATAACCGAACCTGTTTATAGACCTCAAAACCCCTCAAATGAAATTTATTTTTACCCTCCTTACAGGGCTGTGCCTGTCTGTTTCCTTAATGGCGCAATCCGATGTTGATTCTGCCACAGTTACTAAAACAAAAGAAAAGGGCTCCAGCTTCATCTGGTACAACAAGAATACCATCAAAGTGAACCTTTCCTCTCTGGCCCTGAACAATTACTCCATTTACTATGAGCGTATGCTCACCCGCAAGATCGCCGCCACTGTCGGTTTCCGTTATATGCCCAAGAAGAGGCTTACGGAAACAGCACTGGGTAAGGAGATCCTGAATCAACTGAATGAGGAAGACAATAATGATATCAAACCGCTCACTTCTTCCAACAATACCATCACTGCGGGTGTTCGCTTCTACACTGGTCACCGTTCCGGCGCAAAAGGTTTCTATGCCGAGATCTATGGCCGTTATGGAGATTTCCGGCTCGATTATGATTATTCTTTTACCTCTAACGGAAAGGAGTATGACATGATCATCAAAGGAAAAGCCAGAGGTTATGGCGGTGGTCTGTTATTGGGCGGACAATTCAATCTCTTCAAGAACCTGGTGGTGGATCTCTACATCGTAGGCGCACATTATGGGAAAATGACAGGTGATATCAATGGTATCAGTGATCTCTCTACCATGACTCCGCAGGAAAAGATCGATATGGAAAACGATATCAATGATATCGCACCTGAATTCAACAACAAGAAGATCCTTCAGGCCAAAGTGGATAACAATGGTGTGAAAGGAAAGCTCGATGGTCCGTTCGCAGGCGTGAGAGCCCTGGGCCTTAGCATCGGATGGGCCTTCTAGTGATATTGTTTATCGAACGATAAAAGCTAATATTTCGGTTATTGCATAACGTTATATTTTTGATCCCGGCAGTTGGCCTGCCGGGATCTCTTTTTTGGGTTATATCCCCGTCCATTTACCGCCCAATTCCATATTTCCACTTTTCCTGCTTCAAACTTATATTTGTTTGATGCGCCCTTTCTTCATTCTATTGCTTGCCTGTTTTTACCTGGCCGCTGCCAGGCCCCGCGAAATGCAGCCCTGGCAACTCTCGGGGTTTGCCCAGGGAACCAGTTGGCATATCACTTATTATGCGCCGGATAGCGTTGCATCCCATGCTTCCATCGATAGCATCCTCGATAAACTAGACAGCTCTCTTTCCATTTACAAACCCTATTCGCTGGTCAGTCAGTTCAATCGGTGCACAGACAGCCTTCAGATAGATGAACATCTTGCCAATGTGGTGAATGCTTCCTTCCTGGCCTCTCAAAATACCGGTGGCATCTTCGATATCACTATCCAGCCTGTAACGCAGGCCTGGGGCTTCGGTCCAATTAAGGTGACTGATATGCCAGATTCGCTTACTATTTCTAACCTGATGCATTGCGTGGATGTACGATATTTATCCCTCAAAGGATCGGTGCTTTTTAAGCAAAAGCCCTGTGTGTCAATTGATGTGAATGGTATTGCCCAGGGATACAGCGTAGACGTGCTGGCGGATTTCTTTGAGTGGAAGCATATTGAAAATTATATGATCGAACTGGGAGGGGAGATCAGGTTGAAAGGGCTGAAATACCCCGGCGCCCAACCCATGCGGATCGGTATTGAAGCGCCCGCTGAGAGTGAGTTTGAGCCTGCCATGATGCAAAAAGTGATCAGACCGGCCAATGGGGCCATCACTACTTCAGGCAGTTACAGGAAATATTTCCAGAGCAAGGGACAGAAGATCTCGCATATCATCGATGGCCGCACCGGGTACCCTGCCAAAAATGAATTGATCAGTGTTACCGTGTTTGCATCCAGGGCCATCATGGCGGATGCTTACGATAATGCCCTGATGGCCATGGGGCTTGAAAAAGCAATGCAATTCCTTAAGCAGCATCCGGACATGGCCGCTTATTTCATTTACAGGAAAAAAGATGGCGCCATTGCAGATACTGCCAGCACATTTTTTGATAAATTTATATTCGTCGAGTAATACCGGCCCCGTGATCCGGCCATTTAAAAAGGTTCTGAAACACTGACTATGAGCAGACGGAAATTCCTCCGGCAAGCTGGCGCCCTGACCAGCGGCCTGATACTTCATCAGCAACTAATGGCTGCATTCAGCAGCAGCCTTCAACAGACGATCAATATCGGGTTTATCGGTTGTGGCGACAGAAGTCGCGGCATCCTCTCCATCATGCAGGAGTTACCAGCGGAATTCAAAGTCACTGCCGTTTGTGATATCCTGGATTTCCGGTTGGCGGATATGCTCAAAGCCGTGAACGATCCCAATGTAAAAGGATACAAGGACCATCGGAAAATGCTGGAGGATAAAAGTCTGCAGGCCGTCATCATTGCCACACCGCTCAATATGCATTATCCCATCGCGGCCGATGCACTGGCAGCCGGCAAGCATGTGTTCCTGGAAAAAACGATGACCTACAATATTCCCGAAGCCTCCAAATTGGTACAGCTGGCAAAGCAGCACCCATCGCAGGTTTTGCAGGTTGGTCACCAATATCGTTATGTGCCGCTCTACTTCAGGGTGAAGGAGATGATCGAAAAAGGGTACCTCGGAAAAATTACGCATATTGATTGCCGTTGGGACCGTAACTGGAACTGGCGGAGAACTGTTCCTGAAGGGTACACGGATAAACAGATCAATTGGCGCATGTACAAGGCATACTCTGGTGGGCTGGTAGCGGAGCTGCTTTCGCATCAGATCGATTTCATCAACTGGGCATTCAATACCCATCCAGATGAAGTGCTCGGCACCGGCGGTATCGATTTCTACAAAGACGGAAGGGAAACCTTCGACAATGTGCAGGTAGTGCTCCGCTACAACAAGGAGAATATGATCGGCAATTTTGGCGCTACCTGTGGTAATTCCCGCGAAGGCTATATTTTCAAACTCAAAGGCACTAAGGGCACAGTGGCCTTGCTGGTGAATGAAGGCGTATTCTATCCAGAGCCAGCTACCAGGAAGGAATTACAGGTAGTGGATGGAGTGAGTGGTGCTACAAAGATAGAGTGGAACAAAGATGGTGGCATCCCCATCCTCAAAGAAAAAGGAAAGGATGGTACCTGGTATGCCCTCAAAGACTTTCATGCATGCGTCACGGAAAAAAAGAAACCCACCAGCAATGTGATCACGGGAGCCACTACGGCTGTTTGTGTCCACCTAGCTAACGCTGCTGCCTATACGAATACGATACAACAATGGAAACCTTCTTATAACTTTTCATCATAATCCTGTAGTCACCATGAAGAAGATCTTCGGATTCCTGTTAACCACCCTGTCTATCCCGGCGGTTTTTGCCCAGCCCTCCGAAAAAGGATGGACCAGCCTTTTCGACGGAAAGACCCTCGATGGCTGGAAGAAACTAGGCAAAGCCACTTACCAGGTGGAAGATGGCATGCTCACCGGCATTACCGTTACCAATTCTCCCAATACATTCCTGATGACGGAAAAAGAGTATGGGGATTTCATCCTGGAATGTGATATGAAAATGGAAGACACCACTTCCAATTCAGGCGTCCAGTTCCGCAGCCATATCAATCCCCAGGGCAATAACGGCGCCGGGCGCGTTTTCGGTTATCAACTGGACGTTGATCCTTCCGCCCGAAAATGGACCGGAGGATTGTACGACGAAGGAAGAAGGGAGTGGCTCTATGCCTTATCCCTCAACAAGAATGCTCAAAGCGCATGGAAAAATGGACAATGGAATCATGTGAAAATAGAAGCCATCGGCCATCATCTCAAAACCTGGATCAATGGTATCCCCTGTGCTTATGTAATAGATACGATGGATGCTACTGGCTTCATCGCCCTGCAGGTGCATAGCATCAATAAACCTGAACAGGCCGGTAAGAAGATCTGGTGGAAGAATATAAGGATCAAGACCAGCAACCTGAAACCCGAAGCTTTCGGAAAAGGCATCTACGTGTACAATGCCATCCCCAATAGTTTATCCGATTACGAAAAAAAGAACGGCTGGAAATTGTTGTTCGATGGCAAAACCACCAAAGGATGGAGAAGTGCAAAGAACAATGCCTTCCCTGAAAAAGGATGGGAAGTGGAGGACGGCCTCCTCAATGTGCTCGGATCGGATGGAAAGGAATCTACCAATGGAGGCGATATCGTAACCCTTGACGAATACAGTGCCTTTGATCTTTCCTGGGACTTCAAGCTCACGCCAGGCGCCAATTCCGGCGTCAAGTACTTTGTTACGTTGAAAGAAGACAGCAAGGGATCGGCCATCGGTCTTGAATACCAGTTACTGGATGATACCCTTCATCCTGATGCGAAGCTGGGAAGGGATGGCAATCGCACCCTGGCCTCGCTCTATGACCTGATCAAGGCGGAAAAGACTTCCCGATTCATCAGGCAGCCAGGCAACTGGAATACGGCAAGGCTGGTGGTATATCCCAATAACCATGTTGAGCACTATCTCAATGGCGTGAAAGTATTGGAATACGATCGCGGCTCACAGGCGTACAGGGAGCTTGTGGCGCTGAGTAAATACAAAGTATGGCCCCATTTCGGAGAAGCGCAGAAAGGACATATCCTCTTGCAGGATCATGGCGATGCGGTCAGCTTCCGAAGCATCAAAATAAGGCAGTTGTAAGATCAGGAGCGATGGATGAGCCTTCTTCCCGGACTGCATTCTGTTTTGGCATATTTCCATGATTTGATTATTTTACTGATAAATAATCCTTTTCATGAAAGTAGACAAGGCCAGCCGGACTGCACAATACATGGCTTTCTTCAGAGCTCTCGAATCCACCAGACCGGAAGGCAAGCGCCTCTTCTACGATCCTTACGCTGTGATTTTTCTCGACAACAAATTGAGAAGGGCAGTACAGTATTCCACTGTTCCATTAGTGAGGAAATATCTCAGCTACAAAATACATAAACTGCTGCCTGGAGGGTTCACCTCCGGCGTGGCGAGAACAAGATATATCGATGACCTGCTGAAGTCCACCATCAACAAGGGTGTTCAGCAGGTCATTATGCTGGGGGCTGGTTTCGATACGAGGTCTATGCGCCTTGATTGTCTCAAGGATATCCCGGTGATCGAGATCGACCATCCTAATACGGCCAAACAAAAACTGGGTGCTATCCAGAGCAAGCTGGGCCACCTGCCTCCCAATGTCAGGTTCTACCAGATCGATTTCAATGAGCAAAGCCTGGAAGACCTCGCCTATACACGTCATATCGATATGAATATCCCTACCACTTTTATATGGGAGGGAGTGTCCAACTACCTGTCGGATCAGGCGGTGGACAATACTTTCAAATTCTTCAGCCAGTTTGCTTCGGGCTCTTATCTCATTTTTACTTATGTGCACCAGCAGGTGTTTGATGATCCCAGCTCGTTTTTTGGTGCGGATAAGCTGTTGAACGATCTGGCAGAATTGGAAGAAACATGGACTTTCGGTTTCGATCCTGAAGAGCTGATCGATTATTGCAAGCGGTTCCATTGTACCCTGGTGGAAGATAAAGGGGCAGTAGAGTACCGCGAAATGTATATGCCGGAAAGGCCGGAGAGAGGATATGAATTCTATAGGGTGGCCATGGCGGTCAGAGATTGAGGGGCATAAAAAAGCCTCTTCTCAACAGAAGAGGCATAACCCTAAAAACAACTACTTAAAAATTAAGATGCGGAAATCGTTTCGTTATTGCGATTGTCAGTGATCACGGGGATCCTTGAACCGTACGATAATAATTTTCTGGTGATCCTGTTCCACCATCCGGGCATATGGAATTCCTTCAGCGGGTTGGCCATGATCAGGTCGGCATTGATGCGTTTGGAGAATTCCAGCGTACTCTTAGCCAGGTTCTTTCCTTCGAGCCAGAAGCATTGCACGGGAATGGTGCTGAGGCTCTGGATCACTTCCAGGGTGGTATCCATGATACTGCTGGCAGCGTTCTGTTCTTTTTTCTCCTCGTCGCGCAAACTAACCAGGTATACGGTGCTCTTGAAGGAGCGGGCCAGCATGGTAGCCAGTTTGATGCGATGCAGCGGCAGGTTGTCGGTAAGCGGCAGTACGATCTTCTTGAAATGGCTAACCAGTCCGCTGGAGCGGATGGTGAGTACCGGTACATTGGTCTTTCGGGCCAACCGGCTGATACTAACGGTGCTGAGTACCCGATGCAACAGGTTGAACCTTGCCAGTCCCACCACTACCAGGTCCATATCGAATTTCTGGATATAGTCGGCCAATTGTTGACTGGGGTTGCCCTTGAGCAGGCTGATCTCCAGCTTTCCGCCGCCGCAGATATGATTACTGTAAATATCACGGAGGTTCTCCAGTTTCTTTCTGGCATTGGTCATGTCGGCCGAATCGTAGGACGGCATCAGCATGCTCATATCAAGCGGCAGTAATGGCATCAGAGCTCCCGACGAAACGTGCACCAGGTGAACGTTGCAATGGAAGGTATTGGCCAGTTCGATGGCCTTGCTGATAGCCCATTTGTTCTTTGCCGTAAAATCAACGGGAACCAGGATATTGTACAGAGTTTTTGGCATAGACAGTCTTTTTAAGGTTTACGATCTTGTTTTAAACGGCGAGCTGCAGTAATGACTGGAAGCTCTCTTCTTCAATATTGGTGCCTGCGATGGTCCTGAGCAGGTCGTCTTTTGTACGGAAAGAAACGCCTTTACCGCCATGTCCGATCATACAACGATCGTCACGGCTATCACCCACCACGATGCAATTCTTCAGTTGAACATTGTACTTTTCGCTCACATGCTGCAATACATTGGTTTTGCAGTAGGCATGTCCGCAAATGCTTTCCGGAGAGCCGAACCAATAGGAGGGAAGGTTCACTTCCCCGGTGCATTTCCCTTCGAAGAATTCGAGTTGGTTGGCATACGTGAAATCAGCGCCAATTTGCTGCTTTACATAATTGGTGATCAATGTATAGCTATTGCTGATGATACCGATGATATAGCCCCTTGCTTTCAGTTCAGCGATCACCTCTTTGATATCATGCACCATGGGGATATCCACCACTACATTCAGCATATCGTCGATGGTGCGGCCTTTGAGCAGCAATCCGATGCGTTTGGTGAGGATGATGGGATCTTTTTCCTGGGCGCGGAGATCTTCCAGTTTGGCGGTGAACCCAAATTTTTTGGCGCAGGCATCGATGGTTCGGCCGAGCAGGATGGTATCGTCCATATCGAAGATGGCCATCTTGTGGAAGCCGCAGAGCTTTTCGCGAAGCGTCTTGTTCATCTCTCCGCTCACAGCCTCGATACTGAGGATATCTTCTTCACTGATCTCTTCCGGGTGCTGTCTTTGGGCTTTGCTGATGATGGCGCGACTCACTTCGCCACTCATTTTTCCGAGCGCCTGCCATGGTTTGGATTTATTTTCTATATACCCGATGTTGACCTCACGGATACGTGCCTTCATGAGGTACATATCGATGAGGATACCGATGTCTACGCCATAATCATTGAGCAGGTCTATTTTTTTGAAATATGATTTTTTACCGGCGATCATGCCACTGAGTGGCTGTGAGAAATGTGAGAGGCCGGGATAGAATATATTGAGCAGTGGCTTTGCCACCAGTTCAGTTACACGTCCTGCATTGCGCGCAAAACTACCTTTCACGAAATCCACCTCATCCATCACGAGGGGCTCTGCCAGATGGGTGATGGTGCCTTCAGGATAGGGATCGATATCGCCATCGAGAAAAATAAGGATCTCGTGCGAGGCGGCATCGATGCCATCTTTCATGGAAATGCCCTTTCCCCTCACCTGGCTGGTGATGACCCTGGCGCCCGCTTCTGCAGCAATTTGGGGCGTTTTATCCTCAGACTTGTCGTCCACTACGATCACTTCTTTCACGAGAGGGTGCGAGAAACAGAAACGGACCACATTAGCAATCGTTTTTTCTTCATTTAACACGGGGATAATTACAGTTAGCACAAGTACCTCCTTTTGTTTAACTACGGTTTGTATTGATCTTTCTGCACGTGTTTATTGGTTCCTGCCGGTGTGGTTCTTTGAGGGTATGGGCTGGTGCATGGAATAGTTGACAAAAGCCGTGCCTTAACACCCTGAGAACAATAAAAAATGCATCAAATGTGGATATATTTCCTGGCTTGACAGAAGGGCCATTCTGCCCCGTGGTAATATGGCTATTGAACCTTATCCAGGGGTTAAAACAGTATTAAAAAACTATTAAACATGGGGGAGGTACCGGAGAGGAGGGCGACCAGGAAGCGGGCATTGAACAGGCTGTGCTAATTTCGGTTGTAGGTAATAGTTAGATAGGGGGAGTATGCGCAAAAAAAAATCCTCCTGCTCATGAGCAGGAGGATTATGTTGACTAAAAGCGATTAGTTGAGTTGATTAGAAATCCCTGTTGTAACCGCCGCCGCCGCCTCTGTTGAAGCCGCCTTTCTTGTAGCCACCGCCACCGCCGGAGCCGCCGCCGAAGCTTCTTTTCTTGAAGCCGCCGCCGCCACCACCGTTCTGTGGTTTAGGTTGAGCTTCATTGACGATGATTTTTCTGCCTAATACTTCAGATTCGTACAGGCTGGTGAGCGCATTTTGTGCTTCGCTGTCTTCGGGCATTTCAACGAAACCGAAGCCTTTGCTGCGGCCACTGGCTTTGTCCTTTACGATTTTTGCAGAAGTAACAGAACCGTATTGTTCAAATAAGGTTCTCAGATCGTCATCGGTCATTTGCCAGGAAAGGTTCCCTACGTAAATGTTCATTGTAACAATAATTTTAGATGTTCTGAAAAAACAGATAATGACGCAAGTTGCTTCAATGAACTGAGGAAACCGGAAAAACAGGTAAAGCACTACAGTACAAGAGAACTAGTTCATTAACCATACATGAAGATAAGAAATAATTTGATTTAACAAATAAAATTTGAGTGAAATCCTCGTTGGGTAAGCATTTGAAGAAATTCTGATATGTATTGGATATACAAAGGGTTAGGAAGGGAGCAGCCCGGGGTGAGACTGGGCCGGGGCACTGCGGTGCTTCCGCTGTAAGGAGTACGGATGGCCACAAAAAAAGAGGGCGGGATCGGATGATCCTGCCCTCTGTAATATCTGTAGACCTGAGATTACTCGGCTACCACTTCGAATTCAACTTCGGTTGAATGACCGTTGCCGAAATCGATGTTTGCCTTGTAAGTGCCCAGTTCTTTCACTTCGTCAACGATAGAGATCTTCTTACGATCGATCTCATATCCTTTCTGCTCGCGGATGGCGCGGCTGAGTTGGAGAGAAGTTACGCTACCGAATATCTTGCCGCTGGTACCGGTTTTAGCACCGATCTTCAGCACACCGTCCTTCAGTTTGGCGATCACTTCCTTGATAGCTGCCAGCATGATCTCTTCCTTCTTGCGAACGATCTTCATCCTTTCTTCCAGTTGTTTCAGATTGGATGAGGAAGCTTCTACCGCAAATTTTTGCGGAATAAGGAAGTTACGGGCGTATCCGTTGCGCACTTTTACAACCTCGTTCTTGGCACCTAAGTTATCTACGTCTTGTATGAGTATAATGTCCATGGTGTCCTCCTTATTTTAAAAGGTCAGTTACATAAGGCAACAAAGCCATTTGACGGGCTTTTTTCACAGCCTGGGCCACTTTACGCTGGTACTTCAGAGAGTTACCGGTAATGCGACGGGGCAGCATCTTACCTTGTTCGTTCAGGAATTTTTTCAGGAACTCTGCGTCCTTATAATCGATATACTTGATACCATATTTCTTGAAACGGCAGAATTTCTTCCTTGGTTTCTCGGTCTTGATGGCCGTCAGGTATTTGATCTCATTTGCTTTTGCCATGATGATTAACCCTCGATTGCTTTTTCAGTTCCTGTAGGTACACCACTTCTCTTTTTACCATTGTACTCGACGGCGTATTTATCGAGTGCAGTGAACATGTGACGGAGAATATTCTCGTCACGGAGCATTTGAATTTTGAACTGCTCATTGAAGTTGGATGGCGCTTGATATTCCAGAACCCAGTACAGACCAGTTGTCTTTTTCTGGATTGGATACGCCAGTGATTTCAGACCCCAGGGATTTTCGTGCACTACTACACCACCGTTCTCTTTGATGAACTCGGTGTATTTCTTTTGAGCGGCTTTGAAGTCGTCATCAGAAAGCACAGGGGTAAAAATCACCATCAATTCGTAATTGTTCATGATCCCTGTTTTGTTTTTGAATAATGAAATTTGTTCTCGTCCCCGCCCCGTCTGCGTTTCCACTTCCGGTTAAGGGGCTGCAAAGATACAGACTTACAGCCATCCCACAAAAGCCCGATGAGAAAAGTTTTGAGGCGATAGACTACAGGCTTATTTGTTTAATAATCAGTAATTTACGTCTATTTGAACCAATTACTGGTCTCTCAGAAGCTTACAAAGCTACCCCAATCACCCCCGCCTCCTGTCTTTTTTTCTTTTCCCTGTCAGCCGGTCATTCAAACTGCTTCTTTCATTCTGTCCCATGAGACAAAATTTCCGGCCTCCCAAAAAGGTGAAAAAACAAAAAGTCTTCTTCTTACTATTAATCCATCAAAACTGATGCACCCGCGGACCCTCTGAGCGAAGGGTTGATGAAATCCCGGCCTAGAAAACATAAGCGAAGAAGCATGGCATTGTACTACCGTCCCATCCAACCCATAAAAGCTCATCAAAACCACTCCCGCGGCGGTTTGTTTTCCAGCCGGCTTTCATAAACCCGGAGCGGAAATGGCATTGTGT
>JAGIAP010000186.1 GCA_017744805.1 Chitinophagaceae bacterium
ATCCATCCCTCACCTGCGCTGAGCTCTTGAATTCTTTTTCATTGTAAACACGCACAAAATGCCTGGGCGTATACCGGGGTTGTTGGGCGAAGGCCATTGAAAGGGAAAGATGGCAAATGGCGAGCGAAAGAAATATTTTCATTGAAATGGTTTTTATTGTCCAGGCGCTAAAATATTAAACGATCTCGTCCGTCTACAATAATGAGCATGAAAAGATTCATTAAAATACTCAAAAGGACTATGTTGATCATATTATCGGTGATCCTTGTACTGGCATTAATTACAGTGGTTTATATTCAGCAGCCACAATTTGGGAAGCACCCGGAAGGTGCCAGGCTGGCATTGATTGAGAGATCACCGCATTACAAGGACGGGCGTTTTCGTAATCGTTTTGAAAGGCCTACCATCAGCGAAGGGTATAGCATTATGGGCGAATTGTACAAGACTGTCTTCAAGTCTTATCCTTCCCGGCAACCCATCGACTCGCTGCCTTCGGTAAAAACCGATCTGAAACAGCTTCCGGTAGACAGCAATCTCGTGATCTGGATGGGACATTCCACCATCTTCATGCAATTGAACGGGAAAAAGATACTGGTGGATCCCGTATTCAGCGGCAAAGCCTCACCACTTCCCTGGGGCGTAAAAGCATACAAAGGCAGTGATATCTACACAACAGCAGATATGCCTGAGATAGACTACCTGATCATTTCCCACGATCATTACGATCACCTGGATTATGAAACGGTGGTGGCCCTGAAAGATAAAGTGAAGAAGGTGATCTGCGGACTGGGGGTAGGAGCGCATTTCGAGTACTGGGGGTATTCACCTGCTCAGATCATTGAAAAAGACTGGTACGAAAAAATAGAGATCGATACTGATCTCGTTATTCATACAGAGCCAACGCATCACGATTCAGGAAGAGGATTCAAAAGAGGAAAGACCCTCTGGATGTCTTACATGATACAGACGCCGCAAATGAAGATCTATATAAGCGGCGATGGTGGTTTTGATAACCGTTTTGCCGAGATCGGGAAGAAATACGGACCAATCGACTGGGCTATCATCGAAGACGGGCAATACGACAAAGCATGGCAGTCTGTTCATAACCTTCCTGAAGAAGTGATGCAGGCCGCTCTGGACCTGCAGGCAAAGAATGTTTTACCGGTGCATCATTCCAAATTCACACTGGGTAAGCATCCGTGGAATGAACCGTTGAAAAGGATCACTGAATTATCGGCGGGTAAATCTTATCACCTGGTAACACCCATGATCGGGCAGGCAGTTGATCTGAAAGACAGCACCAAAATTTTCCCTCAATGGTGGGTAGAAAAAGACCTGGAATCAGCAAAGTAATTCGATGATCTTCCGGGTTCCGGACTACGCAACCGGGCGTGCAGCAATAACGGGTTCATGCTGCATGCCACTGATTGCGCGGTATATCATTTACCGGCGGCTATCCTGCTGCCTGCTTCCAGGAGCTCCAGTATGCCTTCATTCCGGATGATCATCATTCCCTGCCTGTCTTCGGTTATGCCTTCCTGTATCTTATATGTATAGCGGGGGCGTGCGCCCTCCATTACGGTAGGCATGAACAGGAAGCGGATATTCTTGTTCCGCTGCAGTGCTTCTCCCACTTCCGTGATATGCGTGGAAACGATGAAGAGGCATTGGCGGTAATCGGAAAACCCTTCGGTAACGGCCAATGTGCCGTCGTAGGCATCCTTTACATTCGTTCCCTTGAACAGCTCATCGAACATCAATAATAATCGCTTTCCGCTGGCGGCCGCTTCTGCTGCGCGTTTCACCCTCACCACCTCTGCATAGAAATGACTATAGCCCAGTCCGATATTATCAGCCACATTGATGGAAGTGTACATGCCTTCGCGCACGGAGAATTCCAGCCTGCCGGCAGCCACCGGAAAACCGAGGTGACAGCAATAGATAGCAATACCGATGGACTTCATCAGCGTGGATTTTCCCGCCATATTTGCGCCGGTGAGGAAGATCACATTCCGTTCGGTATCCATTTGTACATCATTGCTGACGGCGCCGGTAATACAAGGGTGCGACAAGCCATTAGCCGTAAACGTATTGGCACCCTGCGGTAACGCATAGGCATATCCGAATCCTTTTTCTTCCGCCACCCTGCTTACTGAAATATACAGGTCGCATTCATACACGAATTGCAGGATAGTTTCCATTTCCGCCAGGTGTTTCGATTTCAGCAGGTGCTCATAAAAGGCTATGGTGCTTACAGACATGGACTGGTAGATATCCATACTGCGTAATTTCTTCATCCATTTCTGACCCAGGATCTGCTGGATCTTCTCCACCTGCGCGACATATGGATTATTGGCAAGAGGAATGCTTCTGGCAAAATCCCAGGCCTTGTTCATGGTGATGATCACGGCGTGCAGGCCCTGGATATTTTTCTTGTACCGTTCATCGCGTGTGAGTCCGGAGAGCATTTTCTTCACCAGCATACCAGCCATTACCACACCTGCATTGTTGCTGGCGTTTGTATCCAGGTAATCTCTCATCAGGTTGATCTGTTGCACATCAAAAGGGAATTGCAGCCTTGCCTGCTGGAAGAATCTCAAGATGCTGCTGCGCTGGTTGATGGCGTTCTCATCTGTAAGCGGATTGCGAAAGATGCTGTCCAGCAGCTTTTCACCTCCGCGGGTTTTGACGTGATTGAAAAGATGGTACACCGATCCCTGCTTGAATTTGCCCAGCAGGTTCAGCTCTTCCAGTGTTTGTTTATCGATGCCGAAATTCATATTGTTAAGTCTTGTTTAGGAATATATTTTCTTCCCGTTCTTCAATATTTCCAGTATGCCTTCATTGCGGATGATGATCATGCCATGGCGATCGTTGGTGATGCCCTGCTCCAGAGTGTAAGTGTATTCCGGAACATGACCGTTCATGCGGGTGGGGAGGAAAAAGAACCTGATATTATCCTTTTGCTGAAGGTCTTCACCGGCTTCCACAATATGCGACGAAATGATGAAGAGGCTGGAGGGGTTGCCCGCAAATCCTTTGATCACGGCCACTGTGGCTTCATGTGCGTCTTTTACATTGGTACCTCGGAAGAGTTCATCGAAGAGGATGAAGAAGGACTTCCCTGTGCTCAGCTCACTGGCCACCTGCTTCACCCGCTGCACTTCCGCATAGAAATGGCTGGCGCCGATACCCAGGTTATCCGGCAGGTTCACGGTGGTGTACATACCATCGAGTACGGAAAAGCTCATGGACTTTGCGGCAACGGGGAAGCCGGTATGTGCAATATAAAGCGCTGTGCTTACTGCTCTTAGGAAAGTGGATTTTCCCGCCATATTCGCTCCGGTGAGGAAGATGATATTCTGAGAAGCATCCATGGAAAGATCATTGCCTACCGGCTTTTGCAGGGAAGGATGGAAAACGCCTTCCAGGCTGAGCTGGCAGCTTCCCTTAGGCAAGGCCCTGGGGAAAATGAATTTCTTTTCTATCGCTGTTTGTGCCACGGAGATGTACACGTCCAGGTAGTAAATATGATTGAGCAGTCTTTCTATCTTATCTTTTCCACTCACCCTGAAAAGTGCATCAAATGCCGTGACGGCAGAATAGGAGAGCCGCTCTTTGAGTGGTGCTTTGAGGGCAGGTTCAAAAGCTGTATCGGACAATAGTTGCTGAATGGCTTTCCGCTCCTGTGCATAAGGAGCGATATGCTGTAACTCCGGGCTTTCCATAAAGGTCCGGGTGATATGGATCAGTTCCAGCACGGCCGATACGCCGTTCTGGATCTCTTTTTCTCCCAGGGTTCCACTGCCGTTCTTTCCGGAATGAGTATCCCGGTTATTGGCGAGATATTTCTCTGCCATATCGAATATGGCAGCATTGTAGGGGAAGCGCAGGGCTGCCTGTGCGAAGCTCTCGATAATGCTGCTGCGGGAGTTGATGGCTTCCCTTTCCGATAGTGGATGCAGGAAGATCCTTTCCAGCAGTGTTTCACCTCCCCGGGTATGGCTCTGGTTGTAGATATCGAAGATGCCGCTGCCATCCCGCTTTCCGAAGATCCCCAGGTCTTTTATGGTTTGTTCATCTGTTCTAAACATGGTTGGTGGTTTATTTTCTTTTTCTTCTGATCAGCAATACCGTGCCAAAGAGTAACAAGGCTCCCGGTAATACCCATACGAAAATGGTTTTCTGGATAGCTGCTGCGGTAGCTCCGATCCTGAACGATTTGTCAACAGAAGGTATCTCCGGCATATACACCGGAAAAAGTCCATCGGTGGTGTAGGTATAAAATGGAAGAAGGTAGGTAAGGAAGTTCATACCTATCCGGTAATTGCTGGCAAAATCTGCATCGGAAGCAATGATGATGCGTTGCTCTTTATTATTGATTTTTCTGGAGAGGCTGATGGCTGTTGCAAAATTTTTCTGTTTGAGATCACCGGCATTGGCGTCGAAATCAGGCAGGGTAGAATCCGCCACCAGCGGCCCGGTTCGCAGCCATGTTCTCCCCGGCATGGTTTCCAGCAGGGTAGTGATGGTGAATGCACTGTTGCCGGTTGGCATCAATGCTGTAGCGCCGGGCATCAGCGACGGAAAAGTGTCTCCTTTTAAAAGGCTATTGCGTGTATGCACCAGGCCTTCATACAGGAAAGTGCCTGCCTCCGTAACATACGGCGTGATCTTTTCCGGTGTTTCATCCTTCGAGGGCTGCACCAGTTGACCATTCATCATTTCAACACCGAGTTGCTGCAGGAGTGGGTTCAGGATCTGCTGTTTGCCGGGCTCACCGGTAATGATCATATTGCGTCCCTGCGCGATATAATCCTTCAGTTTGTTCATCACTACGGGGCTTAATGCTGTTTTGGGATCGGCCAGTACCAACAGGTCGGTAGCAGGATCTATATTCTGTGTTTCAAGATTTACCGTATCCGTATTGAAGCCGATATTGGGCAATGAGGCCCTGACCCCCTTGAATGTGGCATGCAGGGAATATTGCCGTTCTCCCTTTGCCCAGGCATCCCTTTCCAGGTTGCCGGTTGCATACTGAATATTGGGGATCTTTTCATTCAGCAGGCGTTTAAGGGTGGCGGTCATATTGTCGTAATCGGGCCAGAAACCAGGATCATCATAGGTCCTTAAGAAAACTTTCCGGCCTTTGTATTTCAGTTCCATCACCAGCCTGTAATCCTCGGGCTTGAGGTCCACGATGGCAGCCATCTCTTCCGGTTTTTTGAACATGGACACCGGCGCGTCCAGGGCATCCGCTGATTCTTTGGCTACATCATGGATGGTCCTTCCCTGCAGGTATACACTGTCCTCCGCGGAGTAAATGGTATTGTAATAATATTCGTATTTGAAAACGATATCTGATTTGAACCGGAGGTAAGGATCCCAGAAAGTGGAGAGATATACTTCATTGCGGCTCTCCGGCATTCCCTGTCCCAGCCCCTTGCCAAGCAGATTGCAATAGAGGGTCACTTCAAGCGTACTATCCCTGAACTCTTTCAACAACTGCTGCATTTTGACGGGGATGGTATTCATCTTTGTGGCAGTGGTGTCCAGGTATCCGGTGAGCATGGGCCTGGAGCTTATATAACCGATGGTCAAGGTGATGGCCAGTACCGACAGGTATCTTCCCGCTTTGATATACCATGGTTTGGCTTCTTTTTCCGCCCTTAATTTGATGATGGTAAAGCCAAGGAACATGCAGGTGATGAGCAGGAAATAGACCACGTCCCGGCTAACGATCAATCCGGTCAGCATTTTGTTGGTCCTGTTCTGCAGGGATAAAAAGTAGGTAAGATCCCTTACGAGATCGTACCGTTGCCAGAGTGTGCCGATCCTGCTGAGAATGAAAATGACCGCGAAAGTGAGAATGGCCGCCACGATCTGGTTATGACTGAGCGAGGATACAAAAAGACCGATAGCAGTATATGCCAGCACCAGCAGGTAGAATCCCAACAGTTCAGCCAGCATGAGCCCATAGTCCGCATGCTGCACATTGAACAGGGTGATCACCACAAACAAACCCAGGATGCTCACCAGCAGCAGACAATACGTGGCTATGCCAATGTATTTACCCAGCACGATCTGTCTTAACCTGATAGGAGATGAGTACAGCAGTCTGGATGAACCATTGTCGAACTCCCTACCGATAAGGCCCATGGTGAGCAGCGGGATAAAAATGTACAGGTTCCTCATCACACTCATGATGATACCATATTTCAGGAACAGACCGATGGTGAGGGAGCCGTTGAACATAAAGCCTGGCTGGTCTTTGCGGGACACTTCCTGGATATTGGCGAGATCGAATACCGGGTTGCAATAGAATATCGCACATTGCGCCAGGAAAACGATCAGCAGGAACCAGGCGATGGGCGAGTAGAACAGGTACCGTAGTTCGTTCTTTGCTATTTTGAATACAATCTTCATGTTGATATTATTTTCTTTTCCTTCTGATGAGGATGATCATGCCAGTGAGCATTAGCAGTGATGGCAATACCCATACAAAAACGATCTTGTAAATGCCGGCCGTTGGCCCATCCAGCGCCAGGTAATTGTCTTTCGCAAAAGGAGTGGGGTTGTAGAATGGCGCCTGGTTGTAATTGAGCCAGCTGTAGAACGACCGCACGTTGTCCGCCACTATACGGCTATTGCTGGCGAAGTCCGCATCGCTACCCATGATGATCCGTTGTTCCCTGTTATTGATCTTACGGGTGAGCTGCAGGAATATCGGGGAATTGGTCCGTTTCACATCACCTTCATTTGGATTGAACACAGGTGGGATGGAATCCGTAACCAGCTTGCCTTTCTTTATCCAAACCTCTTTTCCGGAACTGATGATGAGCGGGGTCACTTCAAAACCTTTCTCCTCCGCAGTTTCGAGCGGGGCCACGCCGGGCAGCCACACTTCAGGCGATATTCCTTTTACATGATGCTTGTGCAGGTGTTTGAAGAAGAGAAGCCACCATTCTGCGGCCAGTTCATAACTGGCAGGTGTACCCATATAATTCACCTTATCCGCAGTTTCATTCTGGCGGGCTTCCACCAGTTGCCCTTCCGGCATATGCAAGCCGATCTGTTTCAGTACAGGGTTCAGCACATACTGTTTCCCGGGCTCGCCAAGGATCAGCATATTGCGGCCTTCGCTGATATACTGTTGGATCTTTTGCTGTACCACAGGCTGTAATTCCATCTTGGGGTCTGCCAGTACCAGGGTAGTGGCATCGCCAGGTATGGACTGTGTTTGCAGATTGATGGTATCGATATCGAAGCCCAGGTTGATGAGTGCATCGCTGCTGTTCTTGTTAGCGGTATGATCATCATACTCGCGTTCTCCTTTCTTGTAAATGCTGCGTTCCAGTTCTCCGCTTATGAAATATATTTTGGGAACAGGGTTGCCGGTGAGTCGGTTGAGCGATGCTGCTACCTGCATTTCGCCGGGCCATACACCTCCGGAAGTGCCGCCGGTGAAAGAAGTGCGGATAAAGGCCTTTTTATGATCGTATTCAAGTTGGATGATCATCTTATTGCCTTCCTCTTTCAGATCTATGATCTTACTGATCTCCTCAGGAGGCATGAACATGCTGGAATCCACCTGCGCTTTTTTGGCAATGACGCCGGCGATCTGTTTCAGGGATTTGCCATGATAGAACCGGAAGATGGCGCTATCAACAGGTGTAGTGAGATCGTAGAAATAAACGTATTTGTAATTGATATCCCTTTTGAAGTGCTGGTATTTTTCCCAGACCTCGTTCATATAATAATTGCGGCCGATGGGCAGGCCCGATTCAAAACCAGGGGCCATCAAGTTTACGTAGAGCGTCACTTCCAGCGGGCCCTGGTTGAGCTGGCCCAATAGCTTTTGAGTGTTGGGATGTATTGAATTGACATTGTTGGCACTGGTATCCCAATATGCGATGAGCGCAGGACGTGAGCTGAAATAACCGATGGTGAGGCCGGTAACGATCACACCCAGGTAACGTGCCACTCTGATATACCATGGCCGGGACTCACGGCCATCCCTGAGTTTAAGGATCGTGAAACTGACGAACATGAATATGATCACCAGATAGTAGATAATATCCTTGCTGGTGATGAGGCCGGCTATCAATTTGTTCACACGGTTGTTCATAGACAGGAACCAGGTGATATCCCTCACCAGATCGTATTGCTGCCATAATCCGCCGATCATCGACAGAACCAGCAGGAAAGTAAAACTGGCAACGGCCGATACGATCGGATAGGTTGTAAGGCTCGACATGAAAAAACCGATAGCTGTGAATGCACTGAGCAGTAGGTAAAAGCCCAGCAAAGCAGAGAACAGCGGGCCATAGTCAAGGTTCGGCACATTTATGAAACCTACCACCACAAAGATGAAGGGCATGAAGATGAAGACCAGGTTGTAGATCATCAGTGCGAGATACTTGCCGATCACTATCTGACGCAGGGTAACAGGAGAGGAATAGAGCAGCCTGATGGTGCCATTATTGATCTCACGACTGATGATCCCCATTGTGAGCAGTGGAACAAACAGGTAGATATGGGGCAGGATACTGGCAAAGAAGCCGCCCGCGGGATCGTTGTACAGGCCAAATGTGGTGGAGCCGGTAGACTTGATCAGGAAATCCTTATCGAAGGATTTGAAGAGGTCTGTGTTTTTGGCCCATATATAGAGATTGCTTGTAAAATTGTAGCTGCATAGTAGCAGGAAGAGTACCGTCAGTATCCAGGCAACGGGAGAGTAGAAGAGGTTACGAAGCTCGTTCTTCGTTATTTTGAGTAATAGCTTCATGAGAAGTGGTTAATTAGTTTGATTGCATGGATAATTGTCTGAACGTATCGTCTAGCTGGCTCTTGTCGGGGCTGATCTCCCTGATCTGCCATCCGTGCTGCATGCTGGCTGCAATGATCCTGTCCGTAACATCCGGATCCCCGTTGAAGTACAAACGAAATTGCTTTTCTGTGAGGGCTTCCACTTTGGTGATGCCGGGGATCAGTTGCAGTTCCGCTGCGGACGGAGGGTTTTCCATTTTAAGGAGAAGGCTATTGGGCTGAACATAATTGTCGAAAGCGTCCATGGTGTCGGAGAATACGATCCTTCCTGCTTCTATCATGATCACATCCCTGCAAAGGATTTGGATCTCCTGCAGGATATGCGAAGACAGCAGTACCGTACAATCCTGCGCTATCTCCCTGATGAGTTTCCGTACTTCGATGAGTTGATTGGGATCGAGGCCATTAGTTGGTTCGTCCATCACTACCAGTTTGGGCTTGTGGATGATGGCCTGAGCAATGCCTACGCGCTGACGATATCCTCCTGAAAGGTTTTTGATCAGCCTGCTGCTGAAATGCGCGATGCTGCATTTCTCCTTCACTTCTTCCACAGCGGCCTTTACCTTGCTTTGATCCATCAATCGTAATTCCGCCGTGAATGTGAGGTATTCATCGATGGTGAGATCTGTGTACAGTGGCGGCATCTGAGGAAGAAAGCCGATGTATCGTTTGGCTTCCAGCGCCTGTTCCCGGCTATCGAATCCGTTGATGAATACTTTGCCTTCCGTTTGGTTCAGGGCGCCGCAAATGATATTCATGGTGGTGGACTTGCCTGCTCCGTTGGAACCGAGCAATCCGACAATGCCGGATTGCTCTAGTTCCATATTTATTTCGCGGATAGCCCAGCTGCTGGAGTAGCGGTGTGACAGGTTCTCTACTTTTAATATGGCACTCATGATTACAGGATACTTGGTTTATTGATTCGGTTGGTTGATCAGGTCTTGCAGTTCTTTCTGGTTCGCTTCCAGGTTGCTGCTATAGATCTTGTAGGCTTCTGCAGTAATGGTGTTGGAAGCGGTGGCGAATTTCTTGCCGGCCGGTGTTTTGTAGAAGCGGATAAGCTCTTTGATCTCGCTGTCGGAGAACTGCGCCAGATACAGCTTGCCCATCACTCCTTTCATATATTCAAATCCCAGGTGTTTCACATAGAAGGATTCGATCTCAGGTCTTTTGCTCTGCAATGCTTCATTCTGTGCGATCAGTTGATCGGCTGCCTGCTGTACAGTAACCTGGCAGGCCTCTTCCAGCTTGATCAGCCTGAACAGCTCTTCCAGTTGTTTATACTTTTTTGTGGAATCTTCTTTTGGCTGTGCAGTTACTGCCATGGCACTGAAGAGGATGAGGCCAAACAGCAGAAGGGATCTCAGTTTCATTTTTTCTTTGTTTTGTTTTTTTTTTACGAAATATCAGACAATAGGAGCCCTGCGGCAGGGATCAGACGATCCTTTACCGGAATTGTATTACGGGCTATGGTTTGATTAAATGCTCTTTGCTATCAGCTTTGAGGTGAACTCAGTTGTACTTGAACTTGTATGAACCGGTGAATACTTTGAACTTGTTTTATGGTATCCATCCTGTACTTTAAATAAATCCACGGGAGCAGATCTTGTACTACCTGCAACGAAAAAAATATAGTTAATAGTAGTAAAAAGAAGGAAGATGCAGGCATACTTCACATTGGCCCTGATGAACCTAACGGCCCGGGACAAGTGATTTTTTACTGTATTGGGAGATATGTTCAAGTGTGCAGCGATCTCGCTCCTGGAAAGCCCTGCCTGGCTGCTCAACAGGTATACCGCCTGCTGTTGCTCCGGGAGGCGATCGTATAAGCGGGCGAATGAATTTCTATGCTCTTTTTGCAAAAGCTGCTCTTCCACATCATTACAAACAGGATGATCTGTTTGTAATGATGTGTAGAGGCGGTTCTTGCAGGATTCTTTTCTCAGGTGTTTATACGAAAGGTTCAATGCTACTCTATAAAGCCATCCGCCGATATTGTCGTTCTTCAGGATCATCTTTTTCTCCCATAGCCTGAGAAAGGTTTCCTGCATGATGTCTTCTGTGGTCTGCCTGTTCCTGGTGACTTGTATCACGATGGAGA
>JAGIAP010000187.1 GCA_017744805.1 Chitinophagaceae bacterium
CCATCAGGGTAATGCTGTCCCATTCTTCCATCTTCATAAGAATTCACATTGAAGAATTCCAGTTCACCGCCATTCTCGGAGCGGATCTTCAGGTTCTTGATGGGCTCCAGCTCGAAGTACACGGAACCTACGGCGCGGGTCTTGGCCGTGTTCTTATCCATCAGGTCCACGATTGCAACGGGGTTGGCCTTGGTATTGAGGAAGCCATCGAAGTACTCGCCATTGGCGGTGTAGATGGGCGCTGTAGGCTGTGAGCTGATGGCGCTGAACATAGTGCCATAACCGGAATCACCTTCTTCATTGATATTCCTGAGTTTGGATTCGATCACATTGAAGCGGATGCCATATTTCAGCCAGTCGGTGGTTTGCGCATCCATATTGTAACGGAGTGTCACTTTACGGAAAGAAGAATTTTTGATAGTACCGATCTGATCATAGAAATCGGCGCCGAAGAAATGCGTCACTTTTTCATTGCCTCCGGATATGCCGAGATTGTAGTTATTGAAACTGCCGTTCTGCGTGATGGCATCCTGCCAGTCGGTGCTTTCACCACGACTGAGCAGTCTTAGCTCTTCGGAGGTCCAGGTATAATCAGGGATGGCTTTCGATGCCAGCTCGTAGTACTGCTGGGCATTCATCATATTCTGTTTGTTGAGCATGCGCTGTGTGCCGCCATTCACGTTGAGGGTAACGCGGCCACGGCCTTTCACACCTTTGCGCGTGGTAACGAGGATCACACCATTTGATCCGCGTGATCCATAGATGGCGGCGGAGCTGGCATCTTTCAATACCTCGATGCTTTCGATATCGCCGGGAGACAGATCCTGTAAGCCACCTTCCACGGGCATGCCATCTACAATGTAAAGCGGACCGTTACCGGCCCTCAGGGAGCCGGATCCACGGATCACCACAGAGGCATCACCACCGGGCTTAACCGAACCAGTGGTAACGAACACACCAGCGGCCAGGCCTTGCAATGCACTGGTAGCAGTACCAACCCTGGCATTCTTCATACCGTCAGGTTTGATGGTGGCTACAGAGCCGGTGAGATCGCTCTTTTTTGTAGAGCCATATCCGATCACCACTACATCATTGAGGTCCACTGCCGCCCTGGCCAGTTGAACATTGATAGTAGTGCCAGCACCTATCGCAACTGTTTTTGTGATCATGCCTGTATGTGAGAACTCGATCACTTCTCCTTTCGATGCCTGCAAACTAAACCTGCCGGCAGCATCGGTACTGGTTCCCCGGTTGGTATTCTTGATGGTTACTGAAACTCCTGATAGCGGGAGATTGGCCTCATCGGAGACCAGCCCGCTGATCTTTTCCTGTGCATGCACCAGCATGGTGATGCACAAACTCATGACTATGAAAAATATTTTCTTGTACATACCTGGTATGTTGAAATGATTGAAAGTTCGTTTAGTACCGGAGGATCAGAAAGAGCGGATGGCACGAACACCGATCTGCCAGCCCTCCTTGTCGGAATTGCCGGAAACGATATTGGTGGTCTCATAGAAATTCACGTAGAAGGCAGACCAGCCTGCAGCATCACCATCACCTTCACTGGAGCTCCAGTAGTTATTGGCAGGAACGGATGCATTGTGCGCAGCCATGGTGCTCTTTACTTTGAATAGCTCAATCAGCTCTTGCTGGGATGGGAGGAACCAATCGTTGTAGGTATCGCCATTCACCGTTACGCTCAGTTCATCGCAGAGCTCGGCGGCTGTTTTCTTCGAGTTCCAGTTGGAAAAATTCTGGCGGAAGCTGATCATTTTAGCAACCAGTTTATTGGTATTGGTCTTTCCGGACCCAAGATCTTTGCTGGTTCCGGCAGCATAGGAAATGGCCGCAGATGGACCAAACTGCTGGGTAGGCGTTCCTGTATTGGTCTTGTTGACGATATAACCATGCAGTTTGTTATTATCCGTATAATACACTACACCTCCGCCGACTTCATCGCCAACACTCACCTGGATTCCGAGGGTGCCCAGGATGGTCTTGCGTTGGGTGCCCCTGGTGGCGATCACTGTATTCACTCCGTAGGCATCTGCAGGCAATTGAAAACTGATACCCTCAGGAGTAATGGTAGTAGGGATGGCTATCACTTTGCCTTCGGGATAGAAGGAAGCAGTCAACTGGATCATATCTCCGGCCTCAAATCCTTTCCCCCCGATATTGACCGTAGCGCCGGCTGTAAAATTATTGGAGGGCATCACCAGGTTATCAAGTACGATCACGAAGGGAACTTTCAGTTCTCCATCCAGTGTGGTTTGCTTACCGGCCCGCTCAATGGTGACTGTGTAAGTGCCGCCGGCATTGGCAGGTACCATGATGGTCATGGACTCATCGGTTACACCTAGCAGTTGTACGGGGCTCATGCCTTTATCGTCCTCCAGGAATACTTTATCTGAAGGATCGAAACCAAGGCCTTTGATAATGGCCGGGCGGCCGGGCATTACATCGTTCTCGCCGGGAAAGATCACCTTCTTGAGGATGGGGGCAATGGGGACGGGAGTGGGATCATCGTCCTTTTCGCAGGCGCTGAACATAGCTGCGAACAAGACGCCGATCAGGCAAATCGCTATCTTTTTCATATGGCAGTCGTTTTATTGAACAGTAATGTATTTTATCAGAGGCCGGCGGCAATCACCAGGGCCAGTCCTGTTACAAACAACAAGAACATGGCAGCGATCAGGTTCTTCACCTGTTTGGTGCTGCCGGCAAATTCTTTCCAGATCATTACTCCCCAAATAGCAGCCACCAGCGTAGCGCCCTGTCCAAGTCCATAGGAAATGGCAGGTCCCGCCTTACCGGCGGCTATCAGGTTGAACAAATTCCCCAGGGCCCAGATGGAACCGCCCAGGATACCGATGAGGTGTAAAGAGGAACGGCCTTTGAAATATTCTTTGTAACTGATGGATGGCCCATGCAGCGGGCGTTTCATCATGATGGTATTGAACAGGAAATTACTGAGCAGGATACCCGCGGCAAAGATCACGGAAGCCGTGTAGGGCGTCATCTTTGTGGCTTCCGGGCTCACAAAATTGTCCAGGTCCATTCCATGAGCCACGAAGGGATAAAAGAAGGACATCAATAATCCTGCGATAATGGACAATACGATCCCCTTCGATCCTGCTTTAGAAACCGTGGCTGATTTTTTCCCGTAGGCTATCGCATTCAGGATGATGGCCCCTGAAACCAGCGCCACGCCTGCAAAGAGAAGAACGGGGTCACCCTTCTGGTGATTCGAGTAATTGATGATCACGCCTACCACCAGGGCCAGGCCAATACCAACAGGAAAGGCTACAGACATACCGGCAATAGCGATGGCTGAGCTCAGCAGGATATTCGCGAGATTGAAGATGATGCCTCCCAGCAAGGCTGATCCGATATTGGCACCGGAAGCCTGTTGCAGATCGGGCAGGAAGGAACGGCCCTGCTCACCTGTACTGCCCATCGTGAAGGCAGCCAGCAGGGAGAACAAGAAGATACCGATCACATAATCCCAGTAGAACAATTCATAGCGCCATTTTCCGGCCGCGAGTTTTTGAGTATTGGCCCAGGAGCCCCAACACAACATGGTGATGACGCAGAAGACGATGGCCAGGGGATAACTTTCAACAAAAAACATATGACAGCAATTAGTAGGGTTTATACAGGTTAGTTCACCGTATCAGGCGTAGAAAGATTGAGCTGAACGGCCACCAATTCATTTCTGTGTGGGATGGACGATTGTGCTCCCAGCCTGGTCACTGAAATGGAAGCTGCTTCGCAAGCGAATCCCACAGCGGCTTCCAGGTCTTTCCCTTCAGCCAGTGCAACCGCCAGTGCCCCATTGAATACATCACCGGCAGCGGTTGTATCCACGGTTTCCACTTCCCGCGTTCTTACCAGTACATTGTTCTTTCCATCGCAGATCACTGCACCCAGTGGGCCCATGGTAACCACCACATGCTTCACGCCCATGGCGCAGATGGCTTTTGCGGCGAGACCTGCTGATTCGATATCCTTCACTTCGATACCGGATATCATGGATGCTTCCGTTTTGTTGGGCGTAAGGATATCGATCTTTGAAAGCATCTCCGCCGGCAAGATCGCTGCTGGCGCAGGATTGAGGATCACCTTCACGTTCCTGGCAGCAGCATACGCGATCACGTATTGAACAGTGGGCAACGGGATCTCCAACTGCAGCAATACGATGCCGGCCGATTCTATTTCACGGAGTGCGGATAAAATATCTTCATCGCTCAGGTAAGCATTGGCGCCGGAGGCCACTACTATACTGTTCTCCCCTGCTTTGTCTACCGTGATCAAAGCAACACCCGAAGGACGCTCATCATCAAACCTGAGATGGGTGGTATCGATGCCCTCACTGCTGAACAATTGTGAGAACTGTTTTCCAAAAAGATCATTTCCGAGCTTGGAGATAAAAACTACTTCGCCGCCGAGGCGGGCAACAGCCACGGCCTGGTTGGCACCCTTGCCACCGGCATTCATGAAGAAGGAACCTGAAAGAACAGTTTCACCGGGTACGGGGATATGATCTGTTTTCACTACCATATCCATATTGGAGCTGCCTACCACTACAATTTTGCCTGATTTCATATTGAAGCTGATTAGTAGAAATTTGAATCGTTAGGAGCCAAATGTATTGGTTGTTTATTGGGTGGGACGGACCAAAAAATCGCCGGATTGGGAATTATGAAATGCCATATTTGTAATAAATAATTTTACAACTACATGAAAAAGAAAAGATTAATCATATCCAAAAACAATCCATTTCCTTATTTTTAAGATGAAAACGCACACGTATGTCCCTATTGCCTGCCATCCGCCTGGTACAATCCCTATCAGGTCCGGAAAAACGATTCTTTAAGCTCAATACCCGTCAGCAATCCGGCGCCCGCGATTATCAAAAGCTTTTCGATATCATTTGTAACAGTGGCCCGCAAACGGAAGAAGTGAGCACGCAATTCAGATCCGCCTTTCCCAAAAGCAATATCGATAACACTGCCCGCTACCTGATGCGGGTACTCACGGATTGCCTCATTCAATCGCGTGTTCAGAAAGATGGTTTCTTTCAATTGTTCCAGGGTATCATGCGTGTGAAAGTATTGCAGGAACGGGCACTGCCGGAGGAAGGCTACAAGGAACTGAAACGTATACGCGAAAATGCCAGCCAGTACCAGCAGCACTTCATTGAATACCTCACCTACAGGTATGAACTGGATCATTTGTCCGGCATAGGTTTTTCCGGCGTAAGCGATAGCCAGTTGGTACAAACGCAGATGAAGGCAAAGGAATTACTGAAGAATGTGAACCATGTGCAGGACCATCACTCGCTCTTTGAATTGATGAAGTACAGATTGCTGCATGCAGGACAGATCCTTTCAGACGAGCATCGCAAAAAACTCAATGATCTCATGTTGAGTGAAATGATCCTGATGACGGGAAAGATGAAGAATAATTTCGCGGCACAGAAACTCCATCTTCTTTTCCAATCTTATTTCCTGACCAATATCGGCGATTTCTCTTCTGCCCTCAAAACCTACCGGGAGCTCAATAAATTATTCGAGGATAATCTTTCTTTACTGGATCATCCGCCACTGGATTATCTCTCCGCGCTGGATGGGATCATCACCAGTCTCTGCATGCTGAAGAATTATGACGAGATAGATTATTATGCGGCTAAGCTGGAGCACCTGGCACAGCAACCCTGGCCTGAATATTTCAGGTACCAGCTCAGGAAATCGATGCTTTCCGCAAAACTCGCCATTCATACAGCCAATGGAGAATATGGATCCGCCCGACATCTGATAGATCAGTCAGGCAAAGACCTGATAGCAGCTTATGGGATGGTGAATGAAGAGAAACAATGGGAATTATATTTCTATGCAGCACTCTCTCATTTCGGTTGCGGCGATCTGAAGAAAGCGCATAGATGGCTGGGAGAACTGATGCAATTGCACAAGCCCCAGAATACACTGCTGATCTGCAAAGCAGCGAGATTGCTGAACCTCATCATCCATTTTGAACAGGGAGATACGGAGTATATCAATTACGAGATCAGATCCTATACCCGGTTCTTCCACCGGCCACAGGAACCGAGATTGCAAACAGAGGTATTATTGCTTAAACTATTGCAGGCACTACCTGCATCGGGTAAACGATTTACCCTTCCGGCCGCCATGCAAAAGCAAATGGGGAAACTGGATCAGTTGCAGCAAGATAAATATGAACAACAGCTACTTCGTTATTTCGATTTTGCAGACTGGATGATGCGGGTTTGCCAGACAGATGCAAAATCGGGGAACCATCGCTTGCGTCCCCGCAAATGATGGTTCCCCGATATATATCTATCTATTTATTGTACTTCACTGAAATATATCCCAGTCTGCAACCAGCACTGGCCACATAAGCGCCGCCGGTATTGGCAGTAGCAGAGCCAACAGTTTTATTGGCCATCCTCACACGGATCACCAATTTATTCAGCCCTGACGCTTCAACAGGGAAATCGATATTGACAGCCTTGTATCCTGCAACCTGCGTCAGCAGTGTGTTTGTCCAGTTGGCAACATCCTCGAAAGTGAAAGTGCCCGCTGTATGCCAAACACCATTGTCATCATTCGATTCAGACCATTCCACCACAAAATTCCTGGGACCGCCGGGATCGGAATTGCCTTCGAGCTGCAGGGAGATCGGAGTTGTAATGCCTGCCGTAGACAATTCGATGCCCCAGTATTCTCCTTTATTGGTAGTGGTATTCCACCAGTTCTTACTTCCCCATCCACCATTGGTAACAGAGCCTTTTGCCCCTGTGGGATCTTGTATCAGGGCATTGTAATCGGTGGAGGCATAAATGCCGTTGGTAGTGAAGTCGAGAGCCGTCTTTCCGCTGCGCCATAATTTACCGGAACCGATCTCCGGGCTCAATGGATTGCTGGCTTCCGTAGCGCCTGTGCTCAGCTCTGTCCTGAACTTGTTCCATTCTACCAGTACATTGGAGAACCCAGCGCTGCGACTTTCATTGAGCGCAATGTCTTCACGCTTTAATGGGCGGATGCTGTATTTGCCGATATTGCCACCATAACGGTCCATTTCTTCATGAACCAGCACACCGGTGATATCGCCGGAACCTTGCGGTACCTGCTTTCCATCACGACGGTATTTCACATCCAGGTTCATGAGCAGATACATGCTACTGCCATTGATATCGCGAATACTGGCAGGATAGCAGTCCATACGTGCTGTATAGCCTTCATTGATATTGGTGAAAGCCCCTGTAGGAATGGAGAATTCCACCGACTTCAATTTGATATACGTGAAGAGATCATTATCGATGAGCTCATTCATGAATTTCTCCCGGGGCTGCAATATGCCTGTGCCTTCAGTCTTCTCCATGATATTGAGCGACTCGATATTCTTCACGATCACATAATTGGGATTGCTGTATTTCTCCAGGGTAGCGCCTTTCAGCCAGATCTTCACATGCTCGTTGAAGTTGAAGATATTGTCTCCCCCCGTTTTGGTTTTGATGTAAACACCATTGGTCCCATCGATGCTTTGCACATAAACGGCCAGGGTATTTTCGGTTTTGAGGAGCGCATGTTTATTGGCCGGGTCGTTCAGGTTCTTAGCCAGGTTCGGATTGCCTTTATCGCTGATCACGATACCTTCAATGTAGATATCCTCGGTGATCTCACCGGCAGGCAATGCGGTTTTGATATAGGAGAGATCCTTGTTCACGGCATTGCTATAATCAAGTCGAAGCTGTTGATTGATGGTAATGGAATCGCGGGTGATGGTACCCAATGCATCCAGGTACTCCAGTTTGAGAACACCGGAACGTGCCGCCGCGGTGGGGTTCCCGGCAACTTTCATAAAGAGGAATCCATTTTCGATCTTGAGATCAGAGAGCCAATCCACCTGCCCTTCAGTGATATAACGATAGGTCACATTCATCAGGCTCAAAGGCACATTGGTTGTGATGGGCGTTTTGATGGTACCGCCATTGGCGATGCTGTTGGCAGTAACATCCGTGATATTGATGGTGGGCGTAAGGCCACGTTGTTGCAAACTGATGGTATCGGTCTTTGAACCAGCTTTCACCAGCAGTTTTACTGCACGGGGAAGATTGGCGGCATTGTTGGTAAGGTCTACCAATACTTCTCCTTTTCCATCACCGGAAGAATTGCGCAGTGTGAACCATTCGCCCTGCCCGAGCGGCTCCATGGTCCAGCCACCATTTGCATACACGATAAGCCTGGTTGATTTTGCATCGGCAGCCACCCGAACGGTGCGGGAATCGATGGCCAGTTCTGTGCTGAACTTGTATTGTTCCATTTTTCTACAACCGGAAAGCCATGCCAATACAGGAACCGTCAGCAGCAACAGCAGGGAAAAGTATTTGCGAAATGAATGCATGTTCATTGTCAATTATTTTTTGAGCTCCAACATAACGGGAACGTGATCGGAAAATACTTTCGTGAAATCATCGTAGATGAATGCGCAGTAATCGATCTTCTTTGCCAGGTCTTTGCTGGTATAGATATAATCGATCCGGCTGGTGGTGCGGATCACAGATTTTCCTGTTTTCGTTTTCTGGAATTCATCATAACGAAGGCCCGCATCGATGAAACCGCCATCCAGCATGCGTTGTTGCACCAGGAAGTCGATCTTTTCCCCATCCACCAGGTTTTCGATATTGGGGTTCTTCTCCTTTGCAGCTTTATGCCTGGATTCGATATACCCTGGTTTGAAACGATCTTTGTCCAATGGTGTATTTGAGTTGAAATCACCCATGACCAGCCAGTTGTTCTTGTCGCCATCCACCTCGATATTCTTCAGGATAGTGGCGATCTCTTCCCTTCTCTTTTGGTATTTGTGGGGATTCAGGTGCAATACAACAAAATTGTATCCCTCGATCTTGCAGGTGATGAAGCCATGGGTCATATTCTCATTCACTTTTTTGATATTGGCGATCGGATATTTTGACGTGATACCAGTGGGATATCCGTTCTCTTTCACGATCACGGCATAGGGATGGCCATAGGTCCTGGCGAGGTCTTCCAGCGTTTTTTGAGTGAAGCCATTACATTCCTGCAAGGCCAGTACATCCGGATCATTTTTCTTGATCCATTCCACAAATAGTTGCTTGCCTTTGGTGGTATCTGTTTTCATTCCTTCGAGGATATTGTAACTGATCACCCTGAAGTCTTTCTGGGCAGAGGCAGCAAAGGCCGCCATCATCAGTAAAAAACAGATGGCACTGATACGGAATAAGCGATTCATATATTTTGTAGTTTTTTCTATTGGTTAATTGGAATAAGCGGGATTGTTGAGGATGCCACCTGAGCGCATCACTTCTTTATCAGGGATAGGATAGTATTCATGGTAAGGACGAAGATTGTTCTTCACTATTTCGTATTCTTTGGCGATGGTCTCGCTGAGGCGGTCGAAGAAGATGCCCCAACGAACGAGGTCCCATTTTCTACCGTATTCTCCCATCAGTTCCCGGGCCCTTTCTTTTTTCAGTTCTTCAAAGAAAGCTTCTTTACCGGGAAAGGCAGGCAGGGCAAAACTTGCATTGGCCCTGATCTTCACCTCGTTCAATGCTTGTAAGGCTTCATCAGGAAGATCCAGCTCATTGGCCGCTTCGGCCAACATCAGCAATGCATCCGCAAAGCGGAATACTTTCTGGTTATTGCCGTCAGCGATATTGTCCATTCCGGGGCACCAGAATTTAGGGCCCATCCAGGGTTTGCCCGTTCCGTTATTGGCCATGGGCCTGCTGAACCAAACATTGTTATAGCTATACGCAAGGATGATCTCCCTGCGTGGATCGGTTACATCATACAGGCTCATGAAATAAGCAGACGGTGTGATGGAATTGAATGGATTACCCTTTGATCCCAGCTCAGGGATATCGATGCCATCATAGGTGCTGGTGCCCGATTTCTTGGTGGGTGTGAAGAAAGCCGCTACCTGTGTGGTTTTCTTGATCCCGGTAGGTGACCATAAATATTGTACTTCAAAGATGGATTCCGGCGTGTTCTTATTTCTGAAATAGGTATCGGTGAGCGGATACTGCAATAACTGGCCGTATATTTCCCTGACCTTCTTCATGGCATCATAACAGGTTTGATAATCCTTGTTCCAGAGGGCCATCTTACCGATAAGCATATGCGCTGTTCCTGCTGAGATCCTGTTCTGCGCAACTTCGGACGTTCTCTTTTGCGGAAGCGCCGGAGCATATTTCTTCAGTTCTTCGATCAGGGAATTTCGGGTAGCAGTAGCATCCATTCTGCCAAGCTTCATTACTTCACTCATATCTTCCAGGTCGGAAATGCTTTTTGTATAAAAAGGCACATCCTTGAAAGAGCTGGTGAGCACATAATAGTATAACGCGCGAAGGGTTACAGCCTCTCCGAGCAATGCCGGCTTCCTGTTTTCGGGGATTGTTGCTTTTGTAATGCCATCGATGGCGGAATTACAAAACATCACACCCTGATAACAGGCAGACCAGATATTATCACCCATTCCCGGATTGGCCGGCGATATCTCGAACTTGGCATCCAGTTGGGATGAGTTCAGAAATGCCAGGTCTGTTACGCCTTCTAGGGGAATGATCAAGTCCTGGATAAAGATGCTGGTGAGTGGATTGTAACATCCGTTCAATGCGGCTATGCACTGGCTTTCGGATTTGAAGAACCCGTCAGGGCTCACAAAACTCTTATTCTTCTCTTCCAGCAATTTCTTGCAACTGGTAGCAGAAAGGACCATCAAAAGGATCAGCCCACGAAAAATATATATAGGTTTCATATTGCTTAATTTGTCTGGATTAGAATTTCAGTTCGGCAACAAAAGTGATAGTGCGGCTGCTGGGATAAGCACC
>JAGIAP010000188.1 GCA_017744805.1 Chitinophagaceae bacterium
GTACTATAACCGATGGCCCCAAAAAAACAACCCCGCCTTATAAAAGACGGGGTCTCCTTTCATTCAAAGTTAGTTCCCGACAAGAATACCGGTAACTGCACTAATCAGTTTACCATACCCCACTTTATCCTAAATGATAATGATCTTGTGTCCGGGACGACCCCACAAAAACATATGGGGCCGCCCCTACCATTCCTGCCGAAGAGGGTGTTCGAAGACCCTGGGAGCAGGTTTGATAGGAGCGCACCCCATATATTTTGCAATATAGTGGAGGTGCGCTGAACACTATCACTTGCCCCAAAGAATACTTCGAACTTTTCTTCGCAAGTAGATAGCGAACACTACAATACATGGTACTGCAGGTCGCGCATTTATGTTTGATGAAGCAAACCCCATCAGGCTTTGCTCCAGTCAGTGCTTATTTATTTACTAAAAATAGTGCTTTTTTTGATAAAGTACACTATAATAGATTTTATTTTTGAATCTTATTCTAATAGATTGATTATAAAGGATTTTACAGACGGGGTTTATTAGGCAAATTCGTAGCATGGCACGCAAGGCAAAGCAGAAAGTAATTATTCAAACGATCTCCGATAAAGAGATCGACGCTATCCATCTCGCGATCGGCAAAACGCTGAAAGCAAAAAGGGAAGCGATCGGTGTTACGATCGACGACTTTGCCTACCAGGTGAACATTTCACGAAGCGGCCTGATCAGGATCGAAAAAGGCCAGGACCTCACCCTCCGCAGCCTGCTCAAGGTATTGCGTGGCCTTGGTACCCCGCCGGAAGATTTCTTCGATGCCCTTCCACAGAAACCCCAGAAATAATCCCTATCCCATCTAATAAAGAACCATTCTCAGCCATAACTGAGAAAGTAAAGTTAATATAAATACGTATCCGATAGTATCATATTTGAATCTTTATTTTTGAATCTTCATATAAAAGTCTCCAAACATAGGATTTTACAGGTTGGGTTAATTGGGCAAATTCGTGGTATGGCAAAGAGTGATAAACAACCGACTGTAAAACAATTGTCGGATAGTGAAATTGATCAGATCTTTTCCCGTGCAGGAAAAGCACTGAAAGAGAAAAGGAAGCAGATGGATATTTCCCTCGATGATCTGGCTTATGAAAGCGGCGTATCCCGCAGCACACTCACTCGTATGCTCGACGGAGAGGACGTGAACGTCCGTAACCTCCTGAAAGTGGTGTACAGCCTCAATCTCAGCATCGACCAGGTGATCAGCTTCAGGAAATGATCAACCCAATTGCTGTCAAATATAACCGCAACCGTTCTTGCCAAAAATTCTTTCTTCACTTTTATTGACCCGGATCAAGAAAAAAGAAAAACCTCACGCGAATGCATGAGGCTTGATTATTTTCAGTATCCACTGCTTCAAAAATGCTGGGACACTTTTCATAGCCACTGCCCTGCTGGAACCAGTATCCGTACCAGTTATACTTCCAATTTGTAAGATCCATATTCTAAGGTTGATTAGTGGTAACCCCATAATGTTTCAGGGCAGTCACTTTCAACTTATCCCCTACCACATATACTTTCTTGTATTCGCGGAATTGTTTGTCCTTGTCCATAAAACCGATGATGGCAGCATACTTCTCCGGCCCTTTTTTGATCACGGGCTCAGGCATGATGCCAAAATTGGGCAGCTTCAGGGTATCTTTCCCTTCGATGGTCTCGAACTCCAGCTTCATCAGGTAATGAAAGGTCTTCTTCGTTTCAAATAGCTTGACGGAGAAATAGAAATCGTTCAGGGGATCATCCGTTTTTACACTATAGCTGGCAACCGGTTCTTCCTTCACCTCCGTTCTTTCATCGGGGATATTATTGGCAGGATTCACTACTTTCTTTTCAGTAGCGCTCTTTACTTCTTCTTTCTTCTCAGGACCGGAACCGCAGGCGATCGCAAAACATGGGATAAGGGCAATAGATACAAACTTCATATCAATTGAGCATTTATGTCGCAAATCTAATTTATCCGGGGAAAACGATCTTGTGTTTCGGGTAACGATCCACGTATTGATACACCAGGCCTCTTATATAATCATTTTCCGAATACCTGGTAAGATGGTCTTTCAGTGAATCGATATCGCTGATGGCTGTTTCTTCAGGCAGGTAGCCCATTCCGTAGAACCGGCCTTTCTCCATCAGGATACAGCTCTGTTCTCCCCTGTTCTTACCTTCTCCTACCACGGCGAAACTGGGCAATAATTGTTCCAGGTAGGCGATCGCTTCTTCTACCCTGGCATTGTAGACCTCCACGGGCTCTTTCTGCTCGCAGGCGCCGTTGCAGGGATGCCCTTCAATACCTACACAGGCACTGTTATCGGTTTGAACAAAGCATAACTTGGGGCAAAGATGCCAGGCTTCCATCATCTTGCGCATAAGGCGATGCCCTTCTACCAGGAGGTTGAAAGTGTAGAGCGGCTGCAAATGCTTTTTCTGCTTTTCGATACAAAGCCGGGTATAGCCATTCCTGTCTTCATAACGATATAGCCCGAACGAAGGGGTGAACTTTTTCTGGCTTCGGTTGAATTCCGGCCATAGCCTCCTGATCTCCACACTTTCCAGGATAAAGGCCATCAGCTCGGTGCCTGTTTCCTCGAAACTGATATCATGGATATTACGGAGGAAATCCTGCCGCTGCCTGCCTGCGCCATTATGCGTAAAATGGCTGCGGACGCGGAATTTGAGGTTCTTGGCCTTGCCCACATATACCACTTTCCCTTTGATATCATGGAAGTAATACACGCCGGGAGTATAAGGCAGCCTTTCAACCACTTCTTTGGACAGATGGGGCGGAAGTGATTGTTCGGAAGACTTTTTCTTTACAAATTGCGTGATATGTTTTTCAGCATCGTTCTGCAGCAGGTGCTCAAAAAGCTTTACGGTGGCATCGGCATCGCCTCCTGCCCTATGCCGCTGTTCATTGCCGATCCCGAATTGACGGCACAGATTGCCCAGGCTATAGCTGGGAAGGCCTGGAAACACTTTCCGGCTGAGCCTTACCGTACATAATTTCTGGGTATCCAGTTCATAGCCTGCCGCAGAGAGATGATGCTTTACAAAGGAGTAATCGAAATTGACATTATGGGCAATGAATACATGGTCTTTGAGCATTTCATGGATGGGACCGGCCAATTCTTCAAAACGGGGGGCATCGGCCACCATTTCGTTGGAGATCCCGGTGAGGGACTGGATATAATAAGGAATGGCCCTGTCTGGTTTCACCAGACTTTCAAAGCGTTGCACGATCTTCTGCCCATCGTGCAGCACAATGGCAATTTCGGTGATATCATTGCCAGCAGCATGTCCTCCGGTAGTCTCTATATCAACAATGGCATACATAAAATGGGTATAAAGTTAGTAAGAAGGAGGATAAAAGGGGCTTGCACCTGTAAAAACCTTGTGCTAACTTTGTATCCAACTCTTTTCCGAAAGACCCCGTATATCTGACTGTAGAACCCCCGTTCAAAGAAGCAAAAGACTGATTCAACCTCCTGACAACGTATCCCGTGAATACCGCTTAAACTTAAATTTTATCGGTTATGTCAAAAAACGTGTTAGAAATGAAAAAACAGAATCAATTAGGGGAAAATCTGAAGGTCGCTTTGATTGCGCTGGGATTTCTGGCCCTGATCATGTTCCTTACCTGGCTGTATTGGTACGGCCTCTAGGCTGCGGCTACCCGCTTACTTGATTGTCCACAACAACTTATTACCGGTCTTCCATCTACCGATGGGGCCGGTTTTTTCATTTCCCGCCCTATATTGCCTACCTTTGCCATCCTTTAAAGATGCATTCACGTATATGGAATTAAGCAAGAATTATATCCCGGCTTCGGCAGAAGACAAGTGGTCTCAGCACTGGAAAGAAAAAAGATATTTCAATAGCAAACCGGATGGCCGCCCGGCATTCACCGTGGTGATCCCTCCACCCAACGTCACCGGCGTTCTCCATATGGGCCATACCCTGAACGAGACCGTCCAGGATATCCTGGTCCGCAAGGCCCGCATGAGCGGGTTCAATGCCTGCTGGGTTCCCGGCAGCGACCATGCTTCCATTGCCACCGAAGCCAAAGTGGTGCAAATGCTCGAAAAAGAGAAAGGCATCAAAAAAGCCGATCTCAGCCGCGAGGAATTCCTCAAACATGCCTTCGAGTGGAAAGAGAAATACGGTAATATCATCTACCACCAGATCGAAAAACTCGGCTGTAGTGTGGATTGGGACCGCGTTTCCTTTACCATGGACACAGATTACTACCGTGCCGTGATCAAGGTATTCGTAGACCTGTACAAGAAGGGCATGATCTACCGCGGTGCGCGTATGATCAACTGGGACCCCGCCGCCAAAACCGCCCTCAGCGATGAGGAAGTGGAATACCGCGATGTACAGGGCAAGCTCTACTACGTGAAATATTTCGTGGCCGATGAGCAGGGAAAGCCCACTGCCGATTTCATCACCATCGCCACGCAGCGCCCTGAGACCATCATGGGCGATACGGCCGTGTGCGTAAATCCCTCCGATGAACGATACTCGCACCTGCATGGCAAAAAAGTGATCGTGCCACTGGTGAACCGTCCCATCCCTATCATCCAGGATGAATATGTTGACAAAGAATTCGGTACCGGCGCCCTGAAAGTGACACCCGCTCACGATATCAACGACTATAACCTCGGCCTCAAACATAACCTGCCCACTATCGATACCCTCAACGCCGATGGCACGCTCAGTGCTGCCGCAGAGATCTGTGTTGGACAGGACCGTTTTGAAGCCCGTATCAGCATCGTCAAAATGCTGGCCGATGCCGGTCAACTGATCAAAGAAGAAGATTATCAAACGCGGACCGGTTTCTCCCAACGTAGCAATGCCGTGGTGGAGCCACGTATCTCCACACAATGGTTCGTAAAAATGCGCTCCCTCGCCGATAAGGCCCTGGATGCCGTTACCAGCGGAGAAGTGAAGATCCATCCCGGAGATAAATTCCTGGCCACCTACAAATACTGGCTGGAGAATGTAAAAGACTGGTGTATCAGCCGTCAGCTCTGGTGGGGTCAGCAGATCCCTGCCTGGTACGACGACAAAGGCAATTTTGTAGTAGCTGAAACGGAAGCAGATGCCAATGCCGCTTACCAACAACAATTCGGTACTGAAGCAAAGCTCAGCCAGGATGGGGATGTACTGGACACCTGGTTCAGTAGCTGGCTCTGGCCTATCGAAGTGTTCAAAGGCATCACCCATCCCGGCAATGCCGATATCAATTACTACTACCCTACTTCTGTACTGGTAACAGGGCAGGATATCATCTTCTTCTGGGTAGCGCGTATGATCATGGCCGGTATGGAGTATATGAACGAGAAACCATTCAGTGATGTATACTTCACCGGAATGGTGCGCGATAAATTGGGTAGAAAGATGAGTAAACAGCTCAATAATTCTCCCGATCTTCTGAAACTGATCGAGGCATCAGGAGCCGATGCCGTTAGATATGGTATCATGATCTCCGCGCCTGCAGGTAATGACCTGTTATTTGATGAGACCTCTCCCGAGCAGGGACGTAATTTCAATAATAAGATATGGAATGCGCTTAAATTGGTGAAGATCTGGGAGGGCAATCAAGCGCCCGGCACCGATAGCGCCGATCATTTCGCCATCGATTGGTTCAACAACCGCTTACAAGAAGTGAAGGCCAATATGGAGAGGCAGTTCCAGGACTTCAAACTGAGCGAAGCCCTGATGAGCATTCGCACACTTATCTGGGACGATTTCTGTAGCTGGTACCTGGAATGGGTGAAGCCTCCTTTCGGAGAGCAAATGCCTTCCGCCGTGTACAATAAAACAGTGGAATTCTTTTCTGAATTAATGCAGTTGCTGCATCCTTTCATGCCCTTCATTACCGAAGAGATCTATCACCTGCTGGCTGAAAGGACCGATGATCTTTGTGTGAAACAATTCACGGCGCCTGGTGCTGTAAATGCAGGCATCATCCGCCAGGGCGATATCCTCAAAGATGCCATCACCGGTATCCGCGACCTTCGCCAGAAAAATCAGATGAAGCCGAAAGACCCCATCACTGTTTATATTCAAACCAATGAACAGGCTGCTTATGAAGCTGTACTGCCGATCCTCAGCAAACAGGCCAATGCCAAAGAGATCGTATTCGTGAAAGAGACAGTAGCCAATACCATCACCATCGTGATCGGCAAGGACAGGTTCTGTATTGGAACAGAAAAACCATTGGAAACAGGCAACCAGAAAGAGCAACTCCTGAAAGATCTGGAGTACCTGAAAGGCTTCCTCGTGTCCGTGGAAAAGAAACTCGGGAACGAAAAATTCGTTGCCAATGCGAAACCGGAAATCCTGGCCAATGAGCAGAAGAAGAAAGCAGACGCGGAAGAAAAAATAAAGATCATCGAAGAAAGCTTAACGCATCTGCAATAAGCGAAAACGATAAAAATAAAAAGAGGCGCCCCCGATGATGAAGGGGCGCCTTCTTTTTTTAGGAAACGGGATACAGGCGCTTCCCGTTCCTGTATTCAGGGTTAAGGAAAGGTCTAATGATTGGGAATATACTCATACATCTCACCCGCCCAGGTGAAGGCATAAGCTTTATTGTTGGCTACCTGCGCAAAGGAAACCGGTACCGGAATGGGATATTTCATCGTTGTCCAGGAATTGGCGGCAGGTGAATATTCATAGGGCACAGCACCTTTGATCACATAACCTTTATTATTCAGCGAGAATCCTGCTCCACCCACTACAGTAAAAGGGAATGACTTGATCTGGGTAACAGAAGTGGTACTCACAGCAGGATCGAATTTATAGAACTCTGTACGGCCCACTACGCCTCCATCATAGCCACCTCCATAATAACCGACACCATTGATGGTGAAATGTGAAATATAAATGCGATTGGGAGATGAAGGCACAAACAGGTCTCTCCATGCCCCTGTTCCACTATTGGCAGCAGGATCGAATTTGATGATATAATTACTACCTGCTGACCCAAGCCCACTATATAAAGTGCCATTCAGGTTGAAACCTATACCACCATAAGCATTGGAAGTAGGATAATCGGCCATTCTTTTCCACGCTGCGGTGCCGGTAATAGCCGGGTTGAATTCGAACCAGGCAGCCGTATTGGCGCAACCAAAGAAATTGCCCATATAGGCTTTGTTATTGGCCACTATCACATCGCCATACATCCCGTTAGCGATCTCTGCAGGCATTGTATTCACCAGGGTCCATGCCTGGGTAACAGGATTGAACTCATGTATGTCACTATTCCCTCTTCCTCCTACCAAATAGATCTTATTATTGACAGCAAAGGAAGTGCCTTCGCTATGACTAAAGGCAGTACTGTTATGAATCATTTGCCATACATTGGTGACCTCAAATTGCGATGCCGTTTTGAGGATCTCACCTCTCGAAGTGATGCTGATAAAACCGCTGCGCGCAGTGGCATTATTGGGAATGGTGATGGTGATGGCGGTCGCCTCTTCCTTTACGATATTACAATCCTGATCCCCGATCTTGATGGTGGGCATATTATCGAAATTCTTGCCACTGATCACCACGGTGGTGCCGGGCTCGCCATTCTTAGGATTGAAATCGGTTATTGTTGCCAGTAAGTAGAACAGATCCGTGGTCTGGGCCACTTGTTCTTTCACGGTAATATTCAGCTTCCCATTGGCAGCTCCCGCAGGAACTCTTACGCGAAGTTTGGTGGTATTTGCTTCCAACACTTCAGCCACTACAGTTCCGAATTTCACGGTATTGTTGGCAGGTGTCAGATCGAAATTGGTGCCGTTGATATCTATTTCTGCCCCTTCAGGTGCTTTTTTGGGATTGAGGGTGGTAGCAGTTGGAGGAGCATAGAATAAAGCGGCGCTCTCCGCTTCCAGTCCACTGCATTTCACTTTGATCTTAGCATTGATCACATTGGCAGGCACTTTCACTTCGATGCTCGTTTTGCTTTTCACTACTACATCCGTGCCTTCAAGCGTTCCGAAATACACTTGTGCAGGCGCTTTGAAATTGTTACCCGTGATGGTCACCACGGTACCTGCCGGACCTTTATCAGGTGTAAAAGCAGTGATGGCAGGCGCCAGGGGATCTACTACGAAATCCTTTGCAGAGCTGACTTGCTGATCTCCCACTTTCACACTGATCTTACCAGTGGTGGCATTGTCGGGAATGATCACCGTGATGGAGGCCCCATCCGATTGCGCTTCTGAAACAACGGCATCGAGCCCGTTGAACTTGACGATATTCTTCTCTTTGGTGGAAGAGAAATTCTTTCCGGTGAGCGTAACAACGCCACCTTCACTACCTTTTTCGGGAGTAAATGAAATTAGTTTCAGCGTGGTATCCTGGGGTGAATCGCGCTTACAGGAAGATATTCCGGCCAGCATGAATAGCAGCAGCGCGGAACAAACGGCGCGCAGTGAAATAGTTTTCATACGATCCTTGGTTTATTTGCGGGGCAAGTTGCAGCAAAGAAGAGCCTGCAGGAAAGCAATTCGGGTGAAGGCCCGGAAATATGCTCCGGGCTCCCAGATAATAATTACCAACTGATCAGCATGTACTTAAAAAAGAAAACGGGGAGCATTACGCTCCCCGCCTCCGGATATTGGATCAAGGAAAAGGTCAACGACGGGGAATATACTGATATACCTCACCCTTACTGGTAAGGGCATACGCTGTGTTATTCACAACTATTGCAAATGAGATATCGGCAGTGGGAAATGAATGATCCGTCATGGACCAGGTATTGCTGCCGGGCGAATACTCAAATGGTTGCTCATTTCTGATGATATACCCTTTTCCATCGAGGGCATAGGATGGTGCTCTCGAAATTGGAATACCGAAAGGTTCAATGGCGGTAACGGAACTGGTGCTCACAGCGGGATCGAATTTGTAAAATACTGAACGATCATTATTACCTAAATCGGTGCCACCGCCAAAATAGAAAACATCATTGATAACAAAATGAGATACAAATCTTTGATTGGGAGCGCCTGGATCAAATTTCGCCTTCCATTCGCCGGAGCCGTCATTGGCTTCAGGATCTAATTGATAGATGGAAGTAGTTATACTTTGGTCACTTCTTCCCAAGCCGGCATAGAGCTTACCTTTCACACTGAAAGCCACACCAATCTTGACTGGCTCAGGATAGTCGGTCATTCTTTTCCAGGCGCTTGCCCCTACAATGGCCGGGTTGAATTCGAACCATGCACCATTAGTGCTATTATCATAGAAATTACCTACATAGGCTTTATTATTGAGAACTGTCACTGATCCGTAACGGCCATTGGCAATCTCTGCCGGCATTGTATTCACTTTGGTCCAGGTCTTGGCTCCCGGATCAAACTCATGCACCTCACTGTTCAACGTTCCACCCATCAGGTAGATCATACCATTGATGGTAAAGATGGTGCCCTGGGAATGTTTGAGGGCCGATGACCCCATGATGAGCTGCCAGGTATTGGTCAACTCAAACTCTTCCAGGGATTTGACGGTAGTATATTTTGAAGAGACGGTAAAATAGCCACCAACGGCAAAAACAGAGTTGTTGACCTCAACCGTGATGGAATTGGTTTCTTGCTTTATGACCTTACATTCTGAAGTACCCAGTTTAACAACGGTTCCGGCATCGAAATTCTTTCCCGTTATCACTACCGTTGTACCACGCTCTCCATATTTAGGGCTAAAATCGGTTATAGTTGCCAGTAAGGTGAACGCATCGATGGTTTGAGTAGTCATTCCCTGTACAGTAATATCGAGCTTACCATCGGAGGCTCCCGCCGGTACTTTCACTATCAGTTTTGTTTCGGTAGCGTAAAGCACTTCCGCAACTACGGTTCCAAACTTTACGATATTATTTTCAGGTGTGGGATCGAAATTGGTACCGGTGATCTCGACCTCCGCTCCTTCCGAGGCTTTCGCTGGCTTGATGCCGGATGCGGTTGGAGCAGCGTAGAACAACATGGCGCTCTCCGCTATCACTTCATCGCATTTCACTTTGATCTTCGAAGTGCGTGTATTGGCAGGCACTTTCACCTCTATACTGGTACTGCTCTTCACGGCAACATCAGTTCCTTCAATAGCTCCGAAATAAACAGTGGCAGGTGCTTTGAAATTATTACCGGTAATGGTGACCACTGTGCCTTCAGGCCCTTTATTGGGGCTGAACGACCTGACCGCCAGTGCCAGCGCATTCACCACAAAATCCTTTGCAGATACTACTTCCTGTAAACCTACTTTCACAGAGATCTTGCCGGTAGATGCATTGTCCGGGATGATCACCGTGATAGAGCTACCATCAGTCATGGCTTCCGAAACGATTGCCTCGGCTCCGTTGAACCTGACGATATTCCTTTCTTTCACTGAAGAGAAATTCTTTCCTGTAAGGGTTACAGCGCCTCCTGCACTTCCCTCTCCGGGAGAGAATGAGATCAATTGCAATGCAGGGTCATTGGGTGAGTCGCGTTTACAGGAGGATATACCCAAAAACATGAACAAGGCCAGCATGGCAAATGCTGAAAACACGGAAAGGGTAGTTTTCATACGATCTTTAGGGATTAAATTTCCGGCAAGATGTAACAAACTATTTCCTGTTAAAAATCAAACTTCCCGGATTACCCGATTATTATCCGGGATCCCCTGTAAGATGGATCCGGCCGAAATTGCTGCTGTAGAAATTTACCGGATAATGGAAAAATAAGATCCCGTCTACAGGGAACTCAATACCTGCGACGGGATTTGTCCGCGGCACATTGAAAATAACTGCCCGATTTGTGCCCATTGGAATTTCGATCTATAAATACCCTACTTGAAATACATTCATCCAAACAAGCGAACAGTCTGAGA
>JAGIAP010000189.1:0-5409 GCA_017744805.1 Chitinophagaceae bacterium
CAAAACCCGCCAGAAAGTGGCCGAGCTGCTGGAAATGCTCCTGACCTCTGACGGCTCCCTGCGCATCATGCTATTGATAGAAGCGCTCAACACCATTGCCGAGTGCAAGCAACTCAATGCACTTTCCTCCATCGGATTCAAACAGGAACTGGTGGAAGCGGAAAGCGATCGCGTTAATGCCATCTACGATTATTCACTCAAGAATTTCAAGAGAAAGATCCAGTTGGAAGAGATCGCGGCAGTGGCCAATATCAGCCCCAACTCTTTCTGCCGGTATTTCAAATCCAGGACCCGCAAAACCTATTCACAATTCCTGATCGAGATCAGGGTGGGTCAGGCATGCAAGCTGCTGATCGAGAACAACCTCAGCATCAAACAGCTCTGCTATGAAAGCGGATTCAACAATTTCACCAGCTTCCATAAGTATTTCAAAATGATCACGGGCAAAAGTCCCCTGAACTATCAGAAAGAATTTATGGCTTAACACCCAGCAACTGTATGATCAGATTCCCGGCTCTCGTGTTGGCTGCATTGACCTGCATCCAACTCCGGGCGCAGCGCATATCCCCTATCGTTATAGAAACAAAGAACGCAAGCCTGGTACTCACGGTAGCCGGCAATCAGCGTGTATTGCAGTCCTATCTCGGAAAGAGAATCGATAAGGAAAGTATCGGCAAGCTCAGCGGCGGAAAAGAGGCTTACCTCACCGCCGGTATGGAGAACCAGTTTGAGCCCGCCATCCGGATGGTCCATAATGATGGCAACCCTTCCCTGGAGCTCCGCTATCTGAGCCATACCAGCAATACCAACGGGAATATAACTACCACGGATATCCGAATGAAAGATCCCGTGTATCCCGTAGAAGTGACCCTGCATTACACAGCCTGGAAAGAAGAGGATGTGTTCAGTTGCCAGGCCATCATCAAACACCAGGAGAAAAAACCGGTGATGCTGACGCAATACGCGTCATCACTCCTGCATTTCAACGCAGACCAGTACTGGCTGACACAGTTCCATGGCGACTGGGCCCGCGAAGTGAATATGGTGGAAGAGAAGCTCACCCATGGCATCAAAAGCCTGGAGAGCAAACTCGGCACCAGGACAAATTTCTATCAGACCCAATTCTTTTTCCTGTCGCTCGATAAACCTTCTGACGAAAACACTGGAGAATTAATTGCCGGTACATTGAACTGGACCGGCAATTTCCAGTTCACCTTCGAAGTGGACCAGCGCAATGCCCTGCGTGTTCGTTCAGGCATCAATCCCTATGCTTCGGAATATTACCTGGCCCCCAACGAAGTGTTCACCACGCCAGAAATGATCTTCACCTGGAGCAACCAGGGCAAGGGACAGGCCAGCCGCAACCTGCATCGATGGGCCCGCAATTATGCCGTCCTCAACGGGAAAGGCGAAAGGATGGTGTTGCTCAACAACTGGGAGGCCACCCATACCAGTTTCGACGAGAACAGGTTGGTGGAACTGTTCGATGAAGGAAAGAAGATCGGGGCCGACCTCTTCCTGCTGGATGATGGCTGGTTCGGGAATAATTTTGCCCGGAATGATGACAAGACCGGTCTGGGCGACTGGGAACCAACCAAAGCAAAACTGCCGCATGGCATTGGCTACCTGGTAGAAGAAGCAGAGAAACGCGGCATCCATTTCGGCATCTGGCTGGAACCGGAAATGGTGAACCCCAAAAGCGATCTCTACAAGGCCCATCCGGACTGGATCCTGAAACTGCCCAACCGCGACGAGAACTATGGCAGGAACCAGTTGGTGCTGGATCTCATCAACCCCAAAGTACAGGACTTCATTTTTAAGATCGTGGATGACCTGCTCACGCAGAATCCACGACTGGCCTATATCAAATGGGATTGCAACCGGAGTATGACCAATGCTTATTCCCCTTATCTGAAAGAGAAACAGTCTCACCTCTATATCGATTATACGAAAGCGTTATACAAGATACTCGATTGTATCCGAGCCAAATATCCTACCCTGCCCATCATGCTCTGCGCTGGCGGCGGCGGTCGTACCGATTATGGCGCCATGAAATACTTCACCGAGTTCTGGCCCAGTGATAATACGGACGCATTGGAAAGGATCTTCATTCAGTGGGGATATTCCTACTTCTTCCCGGCCAATACCATCTCTGCACATGTTACCAGCATGGGCAAGAACCAGAGCCTGAAATACAGGACCGATGTAGCCATGATGGGCAGACTGGGGTATGATATCCGCACCAATACCTTTACCAAAGAGGATGTGGAGTTCACCAACAATGCCATCAAAACCTACAAACAGATCAGCCCGGTAATCCAGCAGGGAGACCAGTACAGGCTTGTATCCCCTTACGAAGAGGACCGCGCTGTACTGATGTATGTGAACGAACAAAAGAACAGATCCATCCTCTTCCAGTACTTCACCACCCCGCGCAGAAAGAATATCTTTACGAATGTGCGCCTGCAAGGCCTGGACCCCAACAGGAATTACCGCATCAGAGAGATCAATCTCTATCCCGGCACCAAATCCACGAACCCGGAAAACGAGAAACAATACACAGGGGAATACCTGATGAGCATTGGCCTGAATATTGCACCCAGGGGATTAGCCCTCACCAGTAATGTATTTGAGATCATTGCAGAATGATCGCCACACTAGCATAAAAACCTTCAATATGAGAAAGTTCTTCCTTTTCGCCTTCACGCTTACCACCATCGGTGCTTCTGCGCAAAAACTTGAAAAACTTTGGGAAACCGATACGGTGGTAGCCATTCCGGAATCCGTACTTCCCGACTTCTCCAGAAAGATCCTATTCGTATCCCTGATCGATGGCGGCGGCTGGGTGGCAGATGGTAAGGGTGGTGTAGGCAAGATGAGCTTCGATGGTAAATCATTCGACAGCACCTGGATCACCGGATTGAATGCTCCCAAGGGCCTCGCCATATTTGGTAACCGCCTCTATGTGGCCGATATCTCCGATATCGTGATCATCGATATCAAAAAAGGGAAAATAGAAAAGAAGATCAGCCCGGACAGCGCCAAAGGTCTCAACGACGTTACCGTCAACGATAAAGGCATCGTATTCGTTTCAGACTCCCGCACCGGCAAGATCTGGAAACTGGAAAAAGATATCGCCACTGAATACCTCAACGATCAGAAAGGCGTGAACGGATTGAAAGCCGTAGGCACCGATCTCTATATTGCAGCAGGAAAGAATTTCAGGAAGGCAGATGCCAATAAGAATATCACTGAAATTGCAGAACTGCCCCAGGGCGGCGATGGTGTAGAGCCCGTGGGCAATGGCGACTTCATCGTAACTGCCTGGGGAGGATGGATCTTCTACGTGCACAGCAATGGAAAAGTGGACACAATGCTGGAAACCCATCAACAGAAAAAGAACACGGCCGATATCGGGTATGATCCCGTAAAGAAAATAGTGTACGTGCCTACATTCAACGGCAAAACGGTGGCCGCTTATCAACTGAAATAACTCATCAACATCAAGAAACTGTGACTAAACATTCGCTCTTGATGGTACTGCCATTTGTTGCAGTACCATTTTTTTTACAGGCACAACAAAACTCCATTTACCACGAAGGCTGGATAGACTTCAATAAAAATGGAAAGAAAGATATCTATGAAGATCCGAAGCAGCCCATTGAAAAAAGAGTGGCCGACCTGCTCAGCCAGATGAATACCGATGAAAAGACCTGCCAGATGGTGACCCTCTATGGTTTTGGGCGCGTATTGAAAGATGAGTTACCAACTCCGCAATGGAAGCAAAGCCTCTGGAAAGATGGGATCGCCAATATCGATGAGCACCTGAACAGCCTGCCTTACAACAAGAAAGCGGTATCGCAATATTCTTACCCGGAAAGCAAGCATGCCAATGCCATCAATACCGTGCAGCGCTGGTTTGTGGAAGAAACAAGACTGGGCATTCCGGTGGACTTCACCAATGAAGGCATCCATGGCCTCAATCATGACAGAGCCACCTTGCTGCCTGCGCCCATCGCCATCGGCAGCAGTTGGAACAAGCAACTGGTATACCGCGCCGGCAAAGTAGTGGGTCGCGAGGCCGCCGCTACCGGCTATACCAATGTATATGCGCCTATTCTCGACCTGGCCCGGGACCCGCGCTGGGGGCGGGTGGTGGAATGTTACGGAGAAGATCCTTTCCATATCGCCGAGCTGGGCAAACAGATGGCCATCGGTATCCAGGACCAGGGCGTTGCCAGCACCGTCAAACATTATGCCGCCTATAGCATGCCCAAGGGCGGCCGTGATGGCGATGCCAGGACAGATCCGCATATTGCTCCCCGTGAGCTCCACCAACTGTACCTCTACCCTTTCCGCCGCGTAGTGCAGGAAGCACATATACTCGGTGTGATGAGCAGCTATAACGATTACGATGGAGTGCCCGTTTCCGGTAGCCACTACTTCCTCACGGAACTGCTTCGCCAGCAATATGGTTTCAATGGCTATGTGGTGTCTGATAGCCGTGCTGTTGAATTCCTGTACAAAAAACATATGGTGGCCGGCGACTACAAGGAAGCCATCCGGCAGGTGGTGGAAGCAGGCCTCGATGTGCGCACCGATTTCACCAAACCTGAGGATTATGTGCTCCCGCTCCGCGAGCTGATCAAAGAAGGAAAACTGAGTATGCAAACCATCGATCAGCGCGTGGCCAGTGTGCTTCGGGTGAAATTCAAACTCGGGTTATTCGATCATCCGTTCGTAGCCAACCCTGCCGCGGCCGACAGCATCGTCTATGATGCAGAAGCACGCGCCATGCAGGAACAGTTGTCAAGGGAAGTGCTGGTATTGCTGAAGAACGATAACAATACCCTTCCCCTGGACGCCTCCAAAATGAAGAATATCCTGGTGACCGGTCCATTGGCCGCCGAGACCAATCATAGCATCAGTCGTTACGGCCCATCCAATGTACAGGTGATCTCCGTGCTGGAAGGATTGCAACAATATGCCGGCAACAAATTCAAGGTCCATTATACCCGCGGCTGCGCCATCACGGATGCCAACTGGCCTGAAAGTGAGATCCTGCCCACGCCCATCACCAAAGAGGAACAAGCGGGCATCGATTCCGCAGTAGCACTCGCTAAAAGATCGGATGCCGTGGTGATCGCCCTTGGAGAGGATGAGAAAATGGTGGGTGAAAGCAAGACCCGCACGGGCCTCGATCTTCCCGCCAGGCAATTGCAATTGTTGCAAGCCATGCAGGCCACCGGCAAGCCGGTGATCCTGGTATTGATCAATGGCCGCCCCCTTACCATCAACTGGGCGCAGAAATATACCCCGGCCATCATCGAGGCTTGGTTCCCCGGAGCCACCGGTGGCAAAGCGATCGCAGAAACTATTTTCGGGGATTATAATCCCGGCGGCAAGCTG
>JAGIAP010000189.1:5419-10872 GCA_017744805.1 Chitinophagaceae bacterium
CGACCGGACAGATAGAATTGAATTTCCCCTACAAGCCAGGCTCTCATGCCGGGCAACCGGGAGACGGTCCTAACGGGTATGGAAAAACGGCGGTGAATGGCCCCTTGTATCCCTTCGGGCATGGATTGAGCTATACAAGCTTCAAGTATTCCAACCTGAATATCAGCCCGGACAGCCTGCGTACACAATCCAATATCACCGTCACTATCGATATCACCAATACGGGTAAACGAAAAGGCGATGAAGTGGTACAGCTCTACCTCAAAGACAAGATCAGCAGTGTTACCCAATACGAGACCCAGCTCAGGGGCTTCGAACGCATCAGCCTGCAACCGGGCGAGACCAAAACAGTGAGCTTTCATCTAAGCCCCGATGACCTGGCCCTTCTGGATAAGGATATGAACTGGACAGTGGAACCTGGTGAATTCGAGATCAGGATCGGCAGTTCTTCTACAGATATCAGGGTAAGTAAAAGTTTTACGGTAAGATAATTATCAGGGTGTGCCCATCGCTCGCCTCCCGGCGAATGACGGGCACACCCTGAAAACAAAAGGCGCTCCGTTACCGGAACGCCTCGCTGTAGTGTTGTTTTGTATGAACGATCAAAGCACCACCCTGGCAGTAGCGCCTTCTTTGATGGTATATTTTTTCCCTTTTCCATTTTCTGTGATCATCACTTCCAGTTTGCCTGCCCCTGCACGTTGCACTTTCAGATCAAACACATGACCAAATGAATGGATATTCTTCAAGGCCATTTCATTCCATTCTTTGGGCAGCTTGGGGCTGCAATCGAAACTGTTGAACCCTGTGGGCCGCATGCCGAAGATCCCTTCCGTGTAAATGCGGCAATACAAGCCGCTTTCAGCCGATAAATGGCGCTGGTTACCTTCCGGATAAGCCTCTACCGCATAAGGCACATGCTCGCCCAGCAATCTTCTGCGCGAATAATATTTCAGGTAATCCAAAGCCTTTTCTGTCTCTCCCGCCGCAAATACGCCACGCAACGCATACAGCGTGGAGCGGTCCCAGAAAGTTTTGTTACCAGCCAGGGATGCCAGACCATCTTCTGTCCACAACCTGGGTGAGAAGAGCGCAGCGATGGTACCTTCCTTCCGGTCGAAAATATCTACGGTGAGCGGTCCGCAGATCCAGGCGCGGAGCGTATCGTTGCCGGCATAATAGCGATAGGTTTTAAAGCCTTCTACTGTTGCACCGAAATACTTTTCGATATTGGCACGGATCGCTTTTTCACGCGCAGCATAGGTCTTGATCACAGCAGCGGGCAATTTCAATTCTTTCCCCAACATACCTGCAGAGCGAAGCGCATCATAGTAGAGGATGCTGGTATGCAGGTTCGCCTTGCCTGCGGGGAATCGGCCTTCCAGCTCATCGCTGTTACTGGCCACCACCCCTTCTGCATTCAACTGGCGGTTCAGGTATTCCAGGCACCATTCGATCAGTGTCCAGAGCACTCTGGCAGAATCTGGGTTCCCATTGGCAAGGGCATAACGGCCAGCCCCATACGCGATCATCGCCATATCTCCTCTATCCTTTGCACCATGCCAGGTAGCATCACCTTCTGCTATGATGGAGCTTGGGATAGGTTTGTAATCAGGATTGATAAAGCTGGCAAACCAACGGTATGCATTCATCGAAGATCTGTTACCGATATCATCACCCAGAAAAGCGAAAAATGGATTCACATATTCTGCCTGGTCATTGGCCCAGATAGCGGCATAGTAGCGCAGTCCGCCGGGTCCATGCATATAGCCGCCTTTGGTGAGATAGATGCTTTCCGTAGCGCGCAGTTTGGCGAAATTGAATGCCGTATTCAGCAGATTGTCCGGCGTTTCCAGTTGCAGTTTCGATTGGATCTCCGTAACCCGGTCGGCACGGCCATTGTACTCCATTGCTGCAAACTTCTCCTCTGGCCTGTCCGGAGAAATGGCCTGGTACATGATGGTGAAAACATCTTGCTCATTCGGGCTCAGGGTCACTTGACGGGGATTGAGGGTGGTCACCAGGAAACTATGCTGTGCAGGCGTGCTGCGCTCTTTGGCGGGCTTCACTTCCCGGCGGAGATATTCCATTTCGATCTTCACGGGTTTGCTGCTTAGATTGACGAAGCTCCAGTTCTCGACTGCCAGGGGTTTCTTCGCAGAAGGGAAAATGGTGCGGATCAGCAAGAGGTCTTTATCTTTTCCGATCCTGCTCTCGATGGTGACGATGCCCTTGTTCATCCGTACCGAACTAACGGTTTCAGGAAGGGCGTCCATCACGGTGGCATTGTATACGCCCGGGCGAAGCAGTTTGTCGTTGATGAGTACGCGCGGCAGGTCATTATCGGACACATTGTAGGTCATGCTGGCGATGGTCCTTACGGGCAGCAACCGGAAGGTGGGGAATACCAGGGTACGGTCCAGCACGGAATGGCCATCGGCCTCCACGCCATATCTCAACCAGAGGGATACTTTCTCCCCGCTCATTTCCACATGATCGTGATGCGGCAGGTTGCCGTTTACCTGCCAGAGGATACTGCCATCCGGCTGTATGGCCCACCTATCCTGCTGTTCAGCCACAGGGGCCATTTGAGCGGATAGCGCGAATGGGGACAATAATGCCAGGGCAAGCAATTTTACGGTTTGGATCTTCGTCATATATTTTGATTGCAATGCTGAAAACGGATGTTTAGTGATTGCTAAATTATTGGATTGCATTTGTATATGCGCCGCCCATTTGGAGTGTATTTGGCCAATCATTAAACAATTCTGGCATCGGCATCCAAATGACCGATTTTTGTTGGAATATTATAGCAGGAATAAACCCGATTGCATGACCTCAACACCGAACAAGAACCGCATCATCGCAGCGGCAGCCATTACGGCTTCCGTATCCGCCATCGCATTCTCCCTCGCTGCAGGCAGGATGCCTGCCTGGGAATCGAAATTCGTGAAACAACTGAAAGATGGATCACTGGAATACAAGGCCGATAAACAGGGCAATATCATTCCTGATTTCAGCGCCGTAGGTTATTATCATGGAGATAAGCCCATCCCGTCGATCCCTGTTGTTCTCACCGTTTCCCCTTCCGAAAACGCCATGCAGGATATTCAGGCCGCCATCGATAAACTGTCCGCTCAAAAGCCCGATGCCAACGGCTTCCGCGGGGCCATCCTCCTGAAACGCGGAGAATACCGTATCCCCGGCTCGCTCTTCATCAAATCCAGTGGCATCGTGTTGAGAGGAGAAGGCAATACGGAAGATGGCACAAGACTTATCGCTACTGCCCCAAATCAGAAACCACTGATCGATGTACAGGGTAAGGGCAAAGTTGCTGAAATACCCGGCACCCGTGTGGCCATCACCGATAAATATGTGCCCACAGGCGCTACCAGCTTCCAGGTGAGCGATGCCTCAAAGTTCAAGGCTGGCGACAGGGTGATCCTCTATTCCGCCGCAAACGACAAATGGATCAGCGACCTGAAAATGGACCAGATCGTGGAACGCGGCGGTACCAAACAATGGAAGGCAAGTGAGTACAACCTAAGCTTCGAGAGAATGATCCTCAGTGTGAAAGGCAATACTGTGGAACTGGATAATCCCGTGATGATGCCCATCGATGCCGAATATGGCGGAGGCGAGCTCTTCAAATACAGTTTCGAGGGCAGGATCCAACATATCGGTATCGAAGACCTCTATTGCGAAAGCCCCGCCAGCAGCGACACTGCCGAAGATCACTCATGGGATGCAGTAAGCATGGAAGCTATCGAGAATGGATGGGTATCGAAAGTGACCGCCCGCTATTTCGCATACTCCTGCGTGAACCTCAGCCCCAATGCAAAGAATATAACAGTAACGGACAGCCGTTGTTTCGATCACAAATCAAAGATCACCGGTGGAAGAAGATATTCTTTCAATAACGATGGCCAACAGAACCTCTTCCTCAACTGCACTACTTCTGATGGCCGCCACGATTATGTAACAGGCGCCAAAACACTCGGTCCGAATGTATTCTATAATTCCAGTTCCACCATCACCCATGCTGATATCGGGCCACACCACCGCTGGGCTGTTGGCACGCTGTACGACAATATCACCACCGACGGAGAGATCAATGTACAGGACCGTGGCAATTATGGCAGCGGTCACGGATGGGCAGGCGTTACGCAGGTGATCTGGAATTGCCATGTAAAAGGCGCGGCCATTCAGAACCCCTGGGTATCCGGCAAGAATTACTGCATTGGCCTGAATGGAGAAAAAAAGGCGGGTCGCTTCAAAGACAGGCAGGACGCTGAATGGGAAGGATTGAACAAGAGTGGGCTTCAGCCGCCTTCTCTCTATAAGGCACAACTGGAAGCCAGGCAAAAAAAGAAATAATTCACCAACCGAATCACTGATCATACATGAAACGATCCTTAATAAATAGTCTTGCTTTGGTCTGTATCACTGGATCAGTAATGGCCCAGTCCAAACCCAGCCCGGCAGAAACGGAAACCATTATCCGAAAAGTAGCGGACAATATCATCCGCAGTACCAGCTTCAAATTCGTCAACGGAAAAACTGGCGAGACCTTCACCAGCACAAAGGGAAAGGACACTACCGTGAATGTGAAGGCTGAAAGTAAATTCAATAAATGGATGTATGTGAATGGCGTGCTGGCCGTAGGTATGGCACGCATGACGGAAGTATTGAACGATAAGGCTTATGCGGATTATGCCCGCAGGAATTACAATTTCATTTTCGATAACCTCGATTATTTCAAGAAACAATACGATGCAGGCTCCACCAGTGTTGAATACCGACCCGTATTCCGCATGGGCTCCCTGGATGATTGCGGCGCTATGGCGGCAGGTCTGCTGGATGTTTACGCAGCCGACAAACGCGCTGATCAACTCACGTATCTCAACCGCGTAGGCAATCATATCATCAATGTACAATCGAAATTCCCAGATGGCACCCTCGCACGCAACGGCCCACGTAAAATGACCCTCTGGGCCGACGATCTGTACATGAGCGTTCCCTATCTCGCACGTATGGGCAAGTTCACGGGCGACAATAAATATTTCGATTTCGCTATCCAGCAAGTGGAAGCATTCAACAAATACATTTACGATCCCACTACCGGCTTGTATTTCCATACTTTTTACAATGATGTCAACACCAATGGCGTTGCCCACTGGGGCCGCTGTAACGGATGGGTAGCATTGGCGCAGGCAGAACTGCTCAACTACCTCCCTGCCAACCACCCCAAACGCCAGGAACTGATCAAAATGCTGGAAAGACAGATCATCGGGTTCAGCCGCTACCAGGATATAAATGGCATGTGGCATCAATTGCTCGACAAGCCTGACTCCTACGCAGAATCATCCGTAACGGCCATGTTCGTATATACGGTAGCGAAAGCTGTGAATGAAGGATGGATCAGCAAACGCTTTATCTCCATCGCCCAGAAC